>USEG01000057.1 GCA_900553555.1 uncultured Clostridia bacterium | reverse complement strand
CCGCCGCACAGCAGTTGGCTCAGACTATGGATAGCTGGATAGGCACAATGCCTTCCGTAAACGATTACAGCAATGCTACGTTATACGCCCTTGCCGTCTTGTCGTGGGCGCAGACCATTCCGCTGGATATGCAAGACGTTGCCGCGTCGGCATATATGACGGCAATGCAGCAGATGACGACATTTGTCACTCAGCAGGTGAAGGAGTACAACGAAAATCTCAAAAAGGAAAACGCCGATTTGCCCGACGACAGCACGGCTTTATTAAATCCGGACGAGTATCTTTTTATGACCATGTGCATTTTGTATCCGCAGCTGGACGAGCAGAACGAGATGGGAGCGGCTATAAAGGCTATTTATGACGTCGCTGTGCAAAACGGCGATTCCTATCCCGAATATTATGACGTCGAAACGCTTATGCAGCGTTTGTCGGAGGACATACAGGCAGGCACGCAAAGCGATTATACGGACAGCGTCGAGCGCGTCAATTACCGTCAGCTGCGCGCGCAGGAGCTGGTGGGCGTATTTCTTGCCGTCAACATGACCGATCAAGACAACGTGGACGCTATTTTGCAGCAGCTTGCCTCTTACGGTATCGACAGCGAAAAATACGCGAGTTTCGGGTACGATTATCCCACGGTAAAGGACATAGCCGTTACCGGCGCAATATCCTACCGCGGCAGAATGGAATACGAAGAGGAGAAAATCCGCCAGCATTACAGCACCGACAGCGACGGCAATATCATCGACGAGGAGGCTTATGAGGCCGAAGTCGCCGCCGCGCGCAAAGCCATCATTTCGGATATTGCGTCGTCTTTGCTGGCGTCGCTGCCCGATAAGGTGGGCGACGCGCTTAAAGAAGTGGGCGAATTGGATTTGTACAATCTGGTGGTCGGCTCTATTTATTACAAGCTCGCCGGACTGCTGCTGCCCATTATATACATGATAATGGCAGCCAACAACCTGATAGTGGGACAGGTGGACAGCGGTTCTATGGCGTATGTGCTGTCAACTTCCACCAAAAGGCAGACGGTTGTGTTTACGCAGGCGGTGTATCTGGTGGGATCGTTGTTTGCCATGTTCTGCATGACGACGGTTACGGGCTGCGTGTGCATGGCCATACTAAACACCCAGCTGTCGCTGACTTACGGTCAGATGATTTTGCTTAACGTAGGTGCGTTCTTCGTGCTGTTCTGTCTGTCGGGACTGTGTTTCCTTACGTCCTGCTGGTTTGACCGCAGCAAACGCGCAATGGCGCTGGGCGGCGGCCTGAGCATATTCGCGCTGGTGGCGTCTATGCTGGGACTTTTCGGCAGCCCCATACTGCCTTCAATCGTACGCATGTCGTCGCTTAACTACTTCAACTACATTACCGTCATATCGCTGTTCGACGTTGCGTCCATCACAGCGGGAACGCTTACCTTCGTGTGGAAGCTCGCCATACTGCTTGCCGCAGGTCTTGTGGGCTATATAGTGGGTTCGTGGAAATTTGTCAAGAAAGATTTACCGCTGTAAAAACAAGGAAAAACACTATGGATAAAGGGAGGAGATTTATGGTAGATTTTCAAAAGCTATGCGACGAATACGAAAATCTGACTTTTCCGCAACGCGTAAAGGATTTGGCGAATAAGTCCATAAAGGTGTTTTCCCGCCTAAGCGCCATGGACATAGACCTCGCCGCAGCAAAAAATACGCTCGCCGCCTTTATTCTCGGGTCGATAGTAAACGACGGCGAACTCAACGAAATGCAGTATTTGCTCATGTACCCGTCGCTTATGCGGGTATTCGGCGAAAGATACGATTTTTCGGATGTCAAGAGCCTATTCGAGAGCAACCTCGCCGCAAACCGCAACCTCGAAGACAATGAGTTGCAAATGCTCAAACTTTTAAGTCTCGTTGACGACGACGTCCGCCGCGATATAATCGCCATTTGCATTATGGTCATCAACGTGGACGGCAAAATACCGTCGGAAGAAAAACAATATATAAAAAAATTGGCATGATTTTGCTGAATTATTAAATTTTTTACCTCTTTAACGCGCTAAAACGCCGTTAGAGAGGTTTTTGTTTATGCCACGCTTTGTTTATATAAAGTTTATTTTTATGTGATATAATAAACAAAAAACAAAAGAGAGGAAGAGTTTGTGAAGCAAAAGAGTTACGTTTTTTCCGACGAACTCAACGACGATTTTGCCGCGAGTCACGGAAAAATCAAAAGCCGAAAAATCGACGCAAACTATAAATATGTTCACAAGAACATTATTTGGAAAGCTTTTTCGTTTTTCGTCTACCGGATTCTGGCTACGCCCATCGGTTACATAAGCATGAGATTTTTCAATGGGCTCAAAATAAAAAACAAAAAAGCGCTAAAAAAAATAAAGGGCGGATGCTTTTTGTACGGCAACCACACGCAGGGCTGGGGCGACGCATTTACGCCGACTCTTGCGTGTTTTCCCGAAAAGGTGCACGTTGTGGTAAACGCCGACGCGGTGTCCATTCCGGTTGTGGGACAGGTCGCGCGCATGGCAGGGGGCATGCCGCTGCCGTCCGATCTAGGCGGGATGCGCAATTTTATGGCGGCAATGAAACACTTTATGGCCAACGGCAACGTCATCGCCATTTATCCCGAAGCGCATATCTGGCCTTATTACAACAAAATACGCCCCTTTTCGGACGCGTCTTTTGCCTATCCGATAATGATGAAAGCGCCGGTGGTGGCCTTTACCGTGACGTACCGCCGCCGCACAATATTAAAAAATCTGGCACCGTACATTACAGTCACGCTGTCCGATCCGTTTTATCCGCAAGATTACGCCGGAAAAAGACAGCTGCGCGACGCGGTGTACAAATTTATGACCGATACAGTGGAGAAAGAAAAGAGTTATGCATACAGAACCTATATTAAAAAAGACGAAATTGAAAATAACTGTCGTGTGTGATGTCCTGGGAGCGGAAAACAACGGCACCACGATAGCCGCAATGAACCTGATACGTTACTTAAAGCAGGCGGGTCACAAGGTGCACGTGCTCTGTCCCGACAAGACAAAAAAAGACCTCGAGGGATATTATGTCGTGCCGACGCGTTCCTTCGGCGTGTTCACCGGCTATATCGAACGCAACGGCGTGAGCCTTGCAAAGGCCGACACCAAAACGGTGCGCGAAGCGATAGAGGGATCCGACATTGTACACGTCATGCTGCCCTTTGCGCTCGGCAAGAAGGCCATACAGATAGCCAAGGAATTGCATATACCCGTGTCGACGGGCTTTCATCTGCTGGCGGAAAATTTTTCGTCGCACATATTTCTCAAAGACTTCAAGCTTACAAACCGCCTTCTTTACAACTATTTCCACATGGCATACAAGGAATGCGACGCGATACATTATCCCACCCAATATCTTCGCGATCTCAACGAAAAAATGTACGGAAAAACCAACGGCTATGTCATTTCGAACGGCGTAAACGATATTTTCCGTCCGGCAGCGGAAAAGAAACCCTTCGACGGGATATACCGCATTGTTTATACCGGAAGATATTCGCGGGAAAAATCGCACAAAGTGCTCATTTCCGGCGTCGCACAGTCCAAATACAAGGACAAAATAAAACTGATTCTGGCGGGCGACGGCCCCCTTAAAGAGAATATAAAGCGCCAGATAGACAGCGAAGGCGTAAATGCCGAGATGAACTTTTTTACGCGCACGCAGCTTGTCGACGTGCTCAACAGCGCCTATCTTTACGTGCACGCCGCCGAGATAGAGGCGGAAGGCATAAGTTGCCTTGAGGCCATTGCTTGCGGCCTTGTGCCCATAATATGCGATTCGGACAGATGCGCCACAAAATCTTACGCGCTTACCGACAAAAGTTTGTTCAAAAACCGCGATCCGCATGATCTGGCGGAAAAAATAGACTGGTGGATAGAGCATCCCGATGTCCGCGACGAATATTCCGTCAAGTACGCCAATTTTGCCATGGACGATTTGCGCCAGTCCGAATGTATGAAAAAAATGGAAGATATGCTTATAGAGACGGCAAAGCGTTTCAGAAAATAGACTTTACCGAGTATTTTAAAAACGTGCGGCAAAAAGGTCCGTACGTTTTTGATTTCGGAGCGGTTTTTTTCGATAAGCAGTTGTAAAAAAGGCGGCCGATATGTTACAATATAGGTATGAACATATTGGACACCGTCAAAAAACACAATTTCCGTTTTTCCAAAAAATACGGACAGAATTTTATAGGCGACGAAAACCTGTTGGACGCCATAGTATCCGACGCCGGCATAAGCGCCGACGACACCGTCATAGAAGTGGGTACGGGAGCGGGTACGCTTACCCGAGCCATTGCCCGCAAGGCCAAAAAAGTCATTTCCTTCGAGATTGACGCGTCGTTGCGACCCGTTATAGACGAAACGCTTAATGGCGTCGCCGGTTGCGAGGTGGTATTTGCGGACGTCATGGATTTTTCGGCGCGCGAGATAGATGAAAAGGCGGGCGGGAATTTTAAGTTAGTGGCAAATTTGCCGTATTATATCACGACGCCGGTCATTTTCAAGTTTTTGGAATGTGAAAATCTTACGTCCGCCACGATCATGGTGCAAAAAGAAGTGGCGGAGCGTATGTGCGCGCAGCAGGGGCCGCAGTACGGAGCGCTGTCGGTGGCGGTGCAGCTTGTCTCCGAGCCGTGCATCAAGCGGATAGTGGGGCGCAGCTGTTTTACTCCGCAGCCGTCGGTGGACAGCGCCATTGTGCGGCTGGACGTTATGCGGCGCAGCGGAATAAAAGATTTTGCCCTCCTGAAAAAACTGGTGAGAGCGGCGTTCGGTATGCGCCGTAAGACGCTGGCAAACAATCTTATAGCTTCGTTTGGAATGCAGCGCGGTCAAGCCGAAGAACTTTTGCGGCAGGCGGGCTTTTCCGCCATGATAAGAGGCGAAAACGTCACTGTGGACGGCTTTATCGCTTTGTCGAATATTTTAAGCGAAGAGGGAGAACACTGAATCTTTGCCGTTTTATAGACGCGCAAAAATGCGACGGAGGGCATTTCCGATGATAGATTTCACGCAGTTGGGACAATATCGCGAAAACAACCGCATAGAGGCAAAAAAGGCTTTGGGCGGCTTTCCCGAAAGCGTGTGGGAGACCTATTCCGCTTTTGCCAACACTTTCGGCGGCATTATACTGCTCGGAGTGGTGGAAGAAAAAGACCGGTCGTTGCACGCGGTAAATCTTCCCGATCCCCGGCAGTATATCGATGAATTCTGGCGTGTTATCGGCGACAAAAACAGAGTAAGCGCCAATATTTTGTCCGCCGGCGACGTTTCGGTGCAGGACGTGGACGGGAAGAATATCATAGTCATCACGGTGCCCCGCGCGTCGAGGCAGGATAAGCCCGTGTTCATAGGCGGGAGCCCTTTCGGGGGGACATACAGGCGCAGCGGCGACGGCGATTACAGGTGTTCGTACTCGGAAGTGGAAAACATGCTGCGCGACGCGAAAATCACCACCCCCGACACTTTTTTGACGGATCTTCCGCTGAGCGCGCTTAACGAAGCCACTATAAGACGTTACCGCGGCGACGTGTTGGAACGACGTATATGCGGCGCGCTGACAAACGCGTACGGAACAGATTTTCTGGTGCGGATAGGCGCGGCCCCCGCGTTGGGAGAGCGCATTTTCCCCACAAACGCCGGTCTTATAACATTCGGAAAAAATGCCGAAATAAAGCGTATTTTCCCCAAATACATATTAAAAGTGCAAACGGCGGACGGTCGTAAAATAATTTGCAGCGAAAAAGACAATCGCAGCGGCAACGCATACGACTTTTATTGTCTTGCGCAGCAGCTGCTCGGCGAATATGCGGCGGCGGTGGCGTACGACAACCAAAAAATAATTAAAGGCGCGCTTTTGGAGGCGCTGCTTAACAGCATAATAAACGCCGATTATTACGGCGGCGGGGTGACGATAACAGTCGGCGAACGGCAGATAGATTTTACGAACGCCGGTTCTTTTCGTATTCTACCAAAGGACGCCGCGGACGGAGGCGTGTCCGACCCGAGAAACGCCGCTTTAAGCCGCATTTTCAGCTATGCCGGAACGGGCAGTCGGTCGGGAAGCGGCATACCTTCCATATTTGCGGCATGGAATAAGTGCGGATATTCGGCTCCCGTTATAAAAGAGAGCTTTGCGCCGGACGCCATAACCTTTTCTTTCCCGTTTTCGTCGGA
>USEG01000056.1 GCA_900553555.1 uncultured Clostridia bacterium | reverse complement strand
GGCGGGAGTGGGCCCGATGGGTTTGGGCGCCATCGACTATGCTTTGCACGGCCCCAAAAAGCCGGGGCTGCTGGTGGTTACCGATATCAACGCCGCCCGTTTGGCGCGCGCAGAGCGTATATTTTCGCCCGAATACGCCGCAAAAGAGGGCGTAAGACTCGTATATCTCGACACTTCCGCCGGCGATACGGTTCAGCGTATGATGGATATAAGCGGCGGTAAGGGGTATGACGATGTATATGTCTATGCGCCGGTAAGCGCTCTTATCGAGCAGGCGGACGCGGTTTTGGCAAAAGACGGTTGTCTCAACTTCTTCGCCGGCCCCACCGATAACAAACTGTCCGCCCGGGTCAATTTTTTCGACGTGCATTACAAATACACGCACGTAGCGGGCAACACCGGCGGAAACGCCGAGGATATGGAAGACTGCATCGCCCTCATGAACGCCGGAAAACTGCACCCGGAAGTAATGATTACCCACGTCGGAGGGCTGGACAGCGCCGCCGAAACCACTATAAATCTGCCGAATATTCCCGGCGGCAAAAAGCTGGTTTACACCCATATAAATATGCCCATGACGGCTATAGACGACTTTGCAAAGCTGGGTGAAAGCGACGCAAGGTTTGCCCGTCTTGCAAAAATTTGCCAAAAGAACAACGGACTTTGGTGCGCCGAGGCCGAAAAGTATCTGCTGGAAAATTTTTAATCCGTTCTAAAATGATTTTCGGGCGCCGCCGCCGACCATCTCGGCGGTATAAGGCGTACATACTTACTAAAAAAGGAGATTATTATGATAAGGCATATAGTGTGTTTTAAGTTGAAAGAAGGCGAAAGCGCTCAGAAGGCGGCGGATATTCTGCGTTCGATGAAGGGGAAGGTGCCCTCCATCCTCGAAATGGAAGTGGGCGTTGACTTTTTACATTCGCCCCGTTCGTGCGACGTCGTATTGTCCGTAGTCGTGTCCGACGCGGACGCGCTTAACGAATATCAGGCCGATCCCTATCATTGCAGCGTTGTAAAAAAACACATGCATGCCGTCGCCGAAAGCAGCGTTTCCGCCGACTACATAATCGAAAATTAAGGTCTTTGTAAAAGGCATAAAATTTTCCGAATAAAATCTTGCAAATTTTAAAAAAGCGCTTGACATAATAAACAAAAAGCGCTATAATATCCGTTGTGCATGAGTGGGCAAGGACCATTGGCACCATGCGAGTGTGGCGGAATTGGCAGACGCGTAAGTTTCAGGTACTTATATGTTTAACGCATGTGCAGGTTCAAGTCCTGTCACTCGCACCAAAAAATCGGGGTATGGCGCAGTTGGTAGCGCGCTTGTCTGGGGGGCAAGAGGTCGTGAGTTCAAATCTCGCTACTCCGACCAAAACGAAAAAAAGCAGTCGTTTAACGGCTGTTTTTTTGGTTATATAATGCCGTAAGTTTGTGCGCTTCGGCACAGCCTATGTCTTGCGTTACATGGGTGTAAATATCCGCAGTTGTGTCAATATTCGAGTGTCCGAGCCATTTTTGCACCACTTTTGGCTTCCGGACAGTTTGTGGCAAAGGTGTGGCGTAAGTCGTGAAGCTTGTGTTCGGGGCATATTTTTTTGAAAGAGTGCGTTACGTAATCGGGACGGAAGTTAAAGAAAAAAACGTCGGAATTGTGCGGCAAAACAGACAAGAGGGCGGCTGCTTCGTCAAATAAAGGGATAGTTCTGTTGGAAGAATTGGTCTTTGTGCCGTTAATATGCAAGGTCTTGTTTTTGTAGTCTATGTCCTTAATATTGAGAGAGAGAATTTCGTTGCGGCGGCGGGCGAGCAGCAGCTTAAAGTAATTTTCGGAGGGGTGACCTATAATTGAAGATAAAAAAGCGCGTTGCTCTTCGTGGGATAGGTTTTAACCTTTTTTCTCAACGTGGGCGGCAATCTTAACGCCGTGCATGGGGTTTTCGTCTATGAGCTTTAATTCGTAAGCAAGATTAAAAGCCATATTTAAGGTAGTAAGAGTTGGGCGTGGAGAAACGTTAAAAAGCAAAAAATTTTTGAAATGGTATTTATTTTTATAAAACGCTTGTAAATTTTGGCGAGTAGTTTTATAATATAACCAAAAGCGCATATATGCGCAAGGGAGGAGAGTATGGATTATACTTTTTTACGTTTTCCGGGATTTAAAAAAAGAGCCGTTACGCTCAGCTATGACGACGGAATGGTGTATGACAAACTGCTTGTGGAAATTCTCAATACCTATGGCATCAAATGCACGTTTAATCTCAATTCGGAATTGTTTGCGGCAGAAGCGACCGACACGCGCCGCCGTCTCACCGCGGAGGAGGCCTATAAGCTGTTTGCCGACGGACCGCATGAGATTGCAGTGCACGGATGCAAGCACCTGCATCTGAATTATTATCCCAAGCAAGCTGCATTGACGGAAATTATCGAGGACAGAAAAAACCTTGAAAAAATGTTCGGCAAAGTGGTAAACGGCATGGCGTACGCTTACGGCACATATGATGACGATACGCTGGAGGCGGTGCGTTGTAGCGGAATAAAATACGCGCGGACGGTGGAATCGACCAATAATTTCCTTATTCCTACCGACTGGTTGAGAATGCCATCGACATGCCACCACATATCGCCCGATTTGCAGGGTCTTATAAAGGAGTTTTTGGATGATAAGAGCCGCAAAATGCCCTCGGCCGCGCCGCGTCTTTTTTATCTGTGGGGACACAGCTATGAATTTGCCGACAACGCAAATTGGGATATTATAGAAAATTTTGCAAAAACCATGGGAAAGCGCGACGACATATGGCAAGCTACAAACGGAGAAGTATACGAATATGTCAAGGCTTATGACGCTCTCGAATTCGGAGCGGCGGGAAATATGGTTTACAATCCGACCTGTACGGACGTATTTTTAAATTGCGAAGGAAAAGAATATATTGCGTCGGCAGGAGCGACGACGGTGCTAAAATAGCATAAAATATATCAAAAAACCGATAAAATGTGCTAACAAGACTACTATGTCAGACATAGTAGTCTTGTTTTTTGCTTTTTAACTTAAAAATTCGTGCATAAATTTTGCACCCCGATAATAATTATGTACAAAAATAAGTTTGCCGCGGGAAAAAGCTTTCTGACTAAAATCGACCGTAAACGATAAAAAAAGCTAATTTTCGACACTGCGGCAATTGTATAATCGGAGCGTAGAATGTTTGCAGTAATAAAACGAAAATCTCTCATTTTAGGCGTGATTACGGCGGCGGTATTGTCGTTGCTTATCGCTCTCACGGCGGTCAGCGGCTCATATGTGGTGGCACAGGGCAAAACGCCGAGAAAACTGCCCATTTACTGCGTCGAAAGAGAAGACGGACTGGTGTCGCTTTCGTTTGACGCCAGCTGGGGCAGCGACAGCACCGAAGAGATACTGTCGACGTTAAAACAATACAATGCGGAGGCCAACTATTTTGTGGTAAGCCTTTGGGTAAACAAATATCCGGACCTGTTAAAAAAACTGTCCGACAGCGGCATTATCGAAATAGGCATGCATTCCGCCACGCATCCGGATATGAAAAAATTATCCGCAAAGGAGATCGAAGAGGAAATTTTGTCCAACAGAGCCGCCATCGAACGGGTAACCGGCATAAAGCCTTCGCTTTTTCGCGCGCCGTACGGGTCTTACAGCGACACGTTGATGACCGTGGCCGAAAATGCGGGCATAAAGGTCATACAATGGGACGTCGATTCCCTGGATTGGAAAAATCTATCCTCCGGCGAAATAGCCGCAAGAGTGCTCAATAACGTCAAAAGCGGCAGTATCATTTTGCTGCACAACGACGGTCTTAATACTGCAAAAGCGTTGCCCGTCATTTTGGAGGGGCTGCTAAACAAAGGCTTAAAGCCCGTTAAAATAAGTCGGTTGATTTACGAGGATAACTATGAAATCGACCACACGGGCAAACAAATACCGAAAAAAGCAAAGGAGTAAAAACATGAACGCAGTGCAAAAGCAAAACAACAAAGTGTGTCTTATGGGGAAAATAGTTGCCGAGCCGGTTTTCAGTCACGAACTGTACGGCGAAGAATTCTATGATTTTACGTTGGAGGTCCCGCGTCTCAGCGGTCAGGTGGATCTTATCCCCGTCACCTTTTCGGAACGGCTAATGGCACAAGATGACTTGACGCCGGGCAGCCATATAGGCGTTTTGGGGCAATTCCGCAGCTACAACAAAATATCGGGCGAAAAAAGCCGTCTTATGCTTACGGTTTTTGCCCGAGAATTCGTCGACTACGACGACGGCAGCGAAAAAAGCAATTATATCGAAATAAACGGCTATGTGTGCAAGCCGCCCGTATATCGCACGACGCCGTTCGACCGCAAGATTTGCGACATATTGCTGGCGGTCAACCGCGGTTATAATAAATCGGACTATATTCCGTGCATAGCGTGGGGGCGTAACGCGCTTTATGTAAGAAATGCGCCGATAGGCTGCAATCTGCAGATATTCGGGCGGGTGCAAAGCCGTGTGTACGGCAAACGCTTGGAGGACGGCAGCGTGGAAGAGCGCACCGCTTACGAGTTGTCAATAAGCAAGCTTACAAAAATAGACCCGCTGTCCGAAATCGCGGCAACGCACGGAGAATAACCGCGCAGTATATTTTAAATTAGCGACACGGCAGCTTAATGTATTAAAGGCGCCTTCCGCGCAACACCTTTTTGCGGCTTAATAAAGCGCCGTTTACACAAAATCATGCGAGTTGTAATAAAAAAAGAAAAGCAGTCCCCCAAGAGACTGTTTTTTCTTGACGATATTGTGTCGGGAGTGTGCGCATTTGCCCGCCGAACCGAATTTTTTCCGCGCGGCAGTGCCGGAAACCGGGGCTTTACACGGCTTAAAATATCCGCCTTTTTATATAAAGATATAATGCGGGCAAAAAATCGGGGCTTTTCCAAGGGAAAAGAGGCTTATCAAACAAACAATACTGCGCTATAATGCCAGCGCCGCAATAGCCAAAACGCCCGCCGCGAGCCCCAGCCACTGTTTTTTCGACAGCTTTTCGCGGAACAGAGCCAAAGACGCCAAAATACTAAGCAAAAGTCCGCCTACGTTTACCACGGGGAAGAAAACGGCCGAGGGCATTACGCCCACTAAAAACAGGTTGATGACGTTGTTAAAGGCAATGCAAACGCCTATTGCCGCTATCATTCCGCCCAACATAAAGGAGTACGAAAGAGCGGAATACTTACGCGCGCCGTCCAAAACCGCATTTTGTTCCCCCGTCGTCAAAAACGCCCCGTCGCCGTCTTTTTTTACCGTAAACGGCAGCGAAACGAGAGAATACAGCACCGAAACCGAAAACGCGACGGTAAGAAAGGCGTACAGCTCGTCCGCGTGCGTGGAGGTCTGATGTATTTTCTGAATGACGCCTATCGCTCCCGACAGCGCGAACGAAACAATCGACAGCGTCAGCCAGCCAAAAGTGGCTTTCCGGTGCGATTTGTCCGCTTTGACCGTCAGTACGAAACATGCGACCATCAGCGCGATGCCGACGTATTGAAAGGCGGTGGGCAATTCGCCGAAAAAGACGCCCGAAAACGCGGTTATTACCGTTGACATCGACACCAGCACGGTAGTGAGCGAAATGGGACCGACGGCAATGGCTTTCATGTAAGTTATGCATTGCACCGACGTGACCAGTCCGAAAACCGCTGCGAGCAGAAACGTGAAAAGCGAACAGTTCAGCGAAAATCCGCTTATTACGGCGGGAACGGCGGCGCTTATAATACTGACGAAAATATTGAGAATATGGTACCCCGAAACGGTAGCCGAATATTTTTTGCCGTAGATGCCCCTCAAAACCGTCGCTATCGTGTTGGCGAGCAATGTGACTATCAATAAAACAGGAACGGGAAAGCTGTTCATAATGTCATTGCGTCCATATCGGCGGTAGTTGCCCTGTGCATTTTCGGCGTTTTATGCGTCCGGAAGCGCTTTTTACGGGCGTTATAGTTGCGCTTTTTAAAAATATCCATGAATCTCCTTCACATAATTATGTTTTTATAATATAATTATAGCGCAAAAAAATCCGTTAAGCAATATAAATTAAGTCAAAAAACATGAGATTTGTGTCAATAAGGAGAGTACCATGAAAGAAAAATTGCAGAAAATCAGAGAAAATGCAATAGCACAGATTGAAAATTCTGACGGACTTGCAAAACTCAACGATGTGCGTGTCGCCGTTCTTGGAAAGAAAGGG
>USEG01000055.1 GCA_900553555.1 uncultured Clostridia bacterium | reverse complement strand
AAAAATCATCCGCCAAGGCAAAATAAAAAAGCCGGGCTTTTGTCTGCCTGACTTTTTTGGAATCATTACAGCGGTTGTTTGCGCGCGGCAATTGCGTGCGTCCGTAGGCGCTGCCGGCAAAACGGCGGGTCACTTGAACATCTTTGCCAAAACGGGCACTATGTCCTTTATTACGATATTCGACGTATTGATGCAAATGTCGTAATTTTCGCGCGAACCCCATTTTTTGCCGGTGAAGTAGCGGTAAAAGCGAGCGCGGTCCTTATCGATGCGCAAAATCTGCTTTTTAAGCTGTTTGTCGGTAAGATTTTCCCCTTCCGGCGAACGGCTGCGGCAGCGTTTAAGGCGGCTGTCGAGATCCGCATATACAAAGATGCGGTAGGGATTTTTGTCGCGCAGAATAAAGTCGGCGCAGCGGCCGATTATTACGCAGTCGGACTTTTCGGACATATCGTTTATTATTGTTATCTGCGCCCTGAAAACCGACTGCAGCTGCAAATAGTAGTATTGGTTGAACGTGCTGAACGAATGGCCCACCACTATGGGATAAAGCGTGTGGGGCTGGCGTTCGAGCACCTGGGTCACGTATTTTTCCGACAGCGAAGTATGCTGCGCTATCTCGGAGATAATCTCTTTGTCGTAGTATTCGATGTTAAGCTGCTCGGCAAGTCGCCGCCCGAGTTCTCTGCCGCCGCTGCCGAATTCTCTGCCTATAGTAATGATAATGCCCATATTTTCCCTCCCGAAAATATTATTTGTTTATTATAATATAGCACAAAATTTAAAATTTGTCAATAATATATAATTTTGATAAAAACAGGCGTTTTTTTAATTGCAAATGTATAATTTTGTTAAGATTAAGTTTAAATTTTTTAATAAATTTATCGTTTTTGTATTTTGCGGAGCGATTTTATATAATAAAAAACGTTTGACAACGACGTGTAAATATAGTAAACTGTTAAAAACGGGTCAATATAGGAGACGCTATGAAACTAATAACTGATGTAAAGCTTGCGGCGGAGTCACAGCCCGATCCGTATATTCTTGCGGCAAACGGCAAATTTTATATATATGCCACAAGCGGCAACGGAGTGGCGCTGTACCGTTCCGACAATCTTTTCGGCGGATATGAAAAACTGGGAGAAGTCGGTCATATCGAAGGTAAAAAAGAGTATTGGGCTCCTTCGGTTATTGAAATTGACGGAACGTATTATATGTATGTATCGTGCATGCCGGAAGGCAGCAGCGACGCACACGACCAGGCAATGCATGTGCTGACGTCCAAGAGCCCGGAAGGACCTTTTGGCGACGCCAAGCAGATACTGCCGCCTTTTTCCATCGATTCGCACATAGTAAAAAACAGCGACGGCTTGTTTTTGTTTTATTCGATAAACGATTACGAGTCAAAGATGGGCGGAACGTATATTGTCGTGGATCGTATGCTCGACCCGTATACTCCGGAAGGAAAGCCCGTGTCCGTAATACGTCCGACGCTGCCGGAAGAACTGCGCGAAAAGCAGCGCTTTAGTCCCGATAAGGACTGGTACACCGTGGAAGGCGCGTTTTACATAAGAAAGGGCGACTGGCACTATGTGCTGTACAGCGGAAACTGTTTTGAAAACCAGTACTATTTTGTGGGATACGCGTATGCCCATACGCCCGAGAACGATTTGACCAAGATAAAATTTCAAAAATATCCCGCCGACAACGTCTACAAGCCGCTGCTTGCGAAAAACGACTTCGAAGAGGGCACCGGCCACAACAGCGTCATCGAATACAACGGCGAATATTATGCGGTTTACCACGCGCGCGACTGGGGTAAAATGTCCGAAAATTATACCGAATGTCGCACGGCGCGCATTTGCAAACTGCACATAGACAAGGAGACCATCACCGCCGAGAGGTATGAGGATAAGGTTTAATGCGAGATTATTTTTCCGATATACTCGACGAAGGCGAAAAGGTTGCGGCGTACTTTAAGCCGGTAAAACGCAAGTTTTTTCTTGCCGCGATACTCATGTACTGCGTAATAGGACTTATAGTCATGGGGTTTGCCACGCTGGCCATCATTCTGCCTATAGGAGCCGTCGGTTCCCATGCGCCGATTTACAGGTTTATTCCGCTGGCGGTGTTTGCATTAGGGCTTATAATAAACTGCGTTTTGGATGTGATATGGTACAAAAAAACCTGTTATTGTTACACCAACAAGCGCATTATTATAAGGTGCGGCGTATTCGGGGTATATTATCGTTGTCTTGATCTAAGCTCGATAGGCGCGATAGACGTAAGCATTACGTTTATCGACAAGCTTTTAAGGGCGGACACGGGGACATTGCGATTCGGCACAATCTCACGGCCCACCGTTCCCAACACCGGTATATATGCGTTTATGCACATAAAGGCGCCCTATGATACATACCGCAAAATCAAATACGCGATAGATCAGGCCAAGGCATCTTTCAGTAGTGTTGCGGAATAGATTAGATTATTAGTGCGGACACTTCCGCCAAAGGATATTATTATGAACAAGATACAGGAAAGACTCAAGGAATTAAGAAAAGTAATGAAAGTTACGCAGCGTGACGTTGCCGATGAGCTGGGGATTACGCAGGTGACATACTGTCATTGGGAAAACGGTCAGACGCAGCCGGACATTGAAAATATAATTGCCCTTTGCAAATATTTCTCCGTTTCCGCCGATTACCTGTTGGGGATAAGCGACTTTTAATTGACCGATATATTGTGTAATGCGGCTGTTTTGCCGTAAAAAGCTGTTATTTTTATAAGAATTTTGTTATGCGGAAAGGCCGTATGACTGCTTTATTTCGCATAAAAAAAGACCGATTTTTTTATCGGTCTTTTTTTTATTCCGTTAGTAAAAGCGCTTTGGAGCTGAAGGCATGCGGCATTACCGCAAAAAACAGAGCGGCTACCGCGGAAGTTTGGTTTTGCGGATAAAAAAACCGCTCCCAGAAAGGAGCGGCAAAAATGCGGGCGGGAGATTATTGTATTGTTTCGCTGTTTTCCGTTTCTTTTTGCGGCTTGTCGTAATTTTCGCGCATAACGGCAAGCTTTATTTTTCTCATGGCTGCCGACGAAAACGCAAGCATAACTATCGTGGCGATCAGGAAGAGCGCGCCGAAGATAACCATTGGCGTAACGCCGTTGATAATAGCGAAATAGCTGCCCAAAATGCCATTGCGGTAATAACCGATAAGAACTGTAAAGACTATCCCGAATACACCGAAAATAAACCAGTAATAGGCAGTTGCGGCATAATTGCTGGTTTGCAATTTCTTTATGCCTACGGGATCGCGCATCTGGTCATAGGTAATAAGAGCATAATCTTCGGGCGAATACAGATGCATAATGTCCTTTGCTATGGCTATGATATTACATATAACGCCTAAAACGATAATAATGACAGCTCCTATGGGGACGGAGACTACGTATCTTGCCGAAATCGCGGCGCGAAATTCGTCAAAAAGGGAAAAATCTATAATGGGGTTGACAAGAATTTCAAAGTCGAGCAGTTTTGGCAGCGTTGTGTCTTTTACCAGTACTTCTTCCGGCACCTGATTGAGGTCGATGCGGAACATGGGCGTAAAAAACAGCAAGAGCGCGGTCACCAGCATAAGCAGACAGGCGATAAGGTGCAAAATATTGTAGGTTTTAAGGGGCTGACAATATTTCATGTATTGTTTTTGTTGTTCCATCGGGGGTGTTCTCCTTTATATTTTTATAAAAAAATTATATAGGATAATTTCCTATAAGTCAAGTAATTTATTGAATTTTTTTCTATATTTATAAAAATACGGAGGTAGGCAGTATGAACATTGCAAAAACTGTGGGAGAAAACCTCAAAGCGGCAAGGAGGGCGAAAGGAGTAACTCAAAAACAAATTGCGGCGGAACTCCATAAGTATCAGTCCGATTACAGCGATTACGAAACGGGAAAAGTGGAGCTGGATTACGAAAAAATTATATATCTTTGCCGTCGCTTTGACATTACGCCCAACGACTTGTTTGATATGCGATGAAGACGCGGCAAAAGTCCGCCTTTGCGGGCGGCAGGAAGCGCGTTTTTTACTAAACACCAAGGACCGATATTAAAGTCGGTCTTTTTATTTTATTTGGAGCGCGTATAGTATTCTTCGAAAAGGTCGTTGGGCGTCACTTCCAATATATCGCAAATGGCTTTCAGGTTTTTGAATTTTATTCCTTCGGTCTGATTGTTGACTATTTTGTTAAAATTCTGATACGACAGCCCCAGCTGAATGTACAGCCAGTATTTACTCTTGCCTTTTTCTTTCAATATTTCCTTGATTCTGAGATTCATAAAAAAATCACCGCCACATTATATAATGCGTACATTATATATGCTAAATTCGGTTGACAAATAGACATATACATTATATAATGTATACATGATATAATTTTCAGTGAGGTATTTTTATGGAAGACAAAGATTTGCAAGTTATCATGATGGGCTATCAGAAGGACATTCCCGAAAACAAAAAAGTAATGTTTAAGAATGCGCTAATGAAGGCGTCCCCCGAACAGGTGGACAATCTTAAGATGGTAAAGTTGTTTAATCCCGTCGTAACGCTCATTTTGAGCATCTTTCTGGGCGGACTGGGCGTCGACAGATTTTATATAGGCGATATAGGGCTGGGCGTGGCAAAGCTGCTTGTGGGATGGCTTACTTTCGGAATATGGCCGTTAGTGGACATATTTTGTTCGTACCGTAAAGCCAAGGAGAAAAACATTGTCAATCTCTTAACCGCGCTTTGATTTTACCGGGCGGTATATCTATTAAACAGAAAAAAAGCCGTTTTACAGTAAGTCGCTGTACAAACGGTTTTTTTATACGGTTTTGCCGCGCGAAAGAGCGGTGCGGAGTAAAGTTTATCGTGTCCGCTGAGCGGTGCGGTTTTTACGGGCGGCTGCCGAAAATAAAAAGTCCGCCGGTTTTTTTAGCGGTAAAGCGCCCTTGCAGCCGCTATATGGAGGGACAGATTATGACGTTGCATCTGCCCGTCTTTATTTTATTCGTCACATCTACGTCGCACACCATGTAGTCGAAATCATCGACCTTTCCGATGGAAAAGGCGGCCGTGTGCCCTATTTTCGAATTGTCGCACAAAAACACCGATTTGCCCGAATGGCCGATCATGTGGTTGAGTACCGAATTTTCGTCTTCATATACGTCCCACACGTTGCCGTCTTTGTCGACGGTGTGCGCCGAAAAAAAGCAAATATCGGCGTGTATGCTGTCGATAAGGCGTTCGGCAAAGGTGCCGACAAGAATGGACTTGTCGTCTTTGTGCACCATGCCGCCCGTCGAATACGCCTTTACGTTGTTCTGGGCAAGAAGAGAGAGCGTGTCTATGCCGTTTGTAAAGACTTTTATGTTGTCGTATTGGGCGAGGTACTGAGCGATAAAATATGCCGACGACGACCCGTCGAGAAAAATCACATCCCCGTTTTTAATAAGTTTTATGGCCTCTAAGGCGATGCGCTTTTTTTCGAGACTGTTTTGGTGCTTGCGAAAGGTGAAACTCTGCGTAAAGTTGTTGTCCTGCTTTAACTTCGCGCAGCCGCGGGCGCGTTGTATAAGCCCCTTGTCTTGCAGTTCGCAAAACCGCCGCCGAATTGTGGACGGACTGACGTCAAAAGCCTCCGCAAGCGCGTCCGGCGACGCCGAGTTGTTTTCGGCAAGATACGATAAAATCATGTTGTCTAAATTTTTAATACTCATTTTTTGTGACCGAATATGGAGATTTGAGCATATAATTTTGCTCATTTAGTCAAATAAAAGCAAAATATAATTTTGACATCATTTTATTTTGAATATTTGCTCATTTATATTATAATTCTTTGCACAAACAAAGTCAACGCCTAAGGAGCAGAAAAATGGATATTTTTATACAAATAATCGGCTTTATCGGTGTGGCAATGGCAATAATTTCTTTCCAGAGCAACAAGCACCGTGTGATAATGATTTTCAAAACCGCAAGCGGACTGGCTTTTGCCGTACAGTTTATTTTTCTGGGCGCCTATACGGGCGTTGTAATGAACGTCATCGGCAGCATACGCAACATTGTGTTTGCGCGGTTGGTGTCGAAAAACAAATCTACGATGCCCGCCATAATCTTTTTTTCCGTCATCGTGGTGGCGTCGGGCGTATTGACGTGGGAGGGCGCTATAGGACTGCTCGCCATAACAGGTAAGCTGATAACCACAGTTTCATACGGCATGAAAAACGCCTCCGCTGTGCGTCTTTTGACCGTTCCGTCCTGCATTTGCTGGGTAATTTACGACGCGATGGGTTTTTCGATTGCCGGCATCGCCACCGAAGCGTTTAATCTTGTCTCCATCGTCATAGCCGAAGTAAGACTGCG
>USEG01000054.1 GCA_900553555.1 uncultured Clostridia bacterium | reverse complement strand
CCACGCTCCGCCGGCAAGCAGCACTACTGCCACTGCCGCCGCAGCAATAATAATGCCTTTTTTTGTCAATGTCAAAAACATATCTCCTCCTTGTTGCGCGGCGACTGAACTTTATCCGCAGCTTATGCACAATACTTTTCCACCGATGTGGAAAACTTTATTTTGCCACTACATCGCTGCCGTTTATCCAGCCGTCGCAATAACTTTTTAGCGGCTTTTTTGACGTTTTTTCCATTGCGGCGATAAAATTGTCGGGCCGCGCTATTGCGTAACAGTTTTGTTTAAGATAGTTTTTAAGCCCCGAAAAAAATGCGTCGTCCCCGACAAGCAGCCGTATTTCGTGAAAAAACAATTCGCCTTTCACATACGATATAAACGCGTAGTCGGTATCGGTAAGAAATTCCGTAAGGCGGCGGCTCATGGAATGTTGCTTTTCCAGCGTCATATCGAGATACATTATAGAGCTTGCCGCGGCGTCGCTCATACGCGCGCCGAAACTGACGCCGAAAGCGGGATTTTCTTCGTAAAAAAGCGACGTGGAATATTCGCTTAGCCCCTCGTCCAGCCAGGCGTTTTCTATCTGGTTGCTGCCCACCAACCCGTACCACCACTGATGCGCCGTCTCGTGCGCGATGGCCTCTTCGTAAAGACTTTTATTTAGTTCCGCCGACACCATCGAAAGACAGGGATATTCCATGCCGCCGCTGCCGGGCAGCGTTTGCACCACATCGTAATCGTCGTAAGGATATTCGCCGAACAGACGCGAATATGTTGCGATTGCCGCCACAGCCACTTCCAAGCTGTCGTTAACGGAATTGTCTTCGATAAAATAATAAGATACGGCGGTCTTACCCGACTTTGACGTGATTTTTTTAAACGCTCCCGCCAAAAACGCAAAATCGCGGACGTTTTTTACCGCGGACGAATAACTTTTACGCCCTTCCGTCGCAGTTTTGACGGTTTCGACGCCTGTCATGACGACGGTAAGATTTTCGGGAACCGATACGCTTACTTCATAGTCGGCGCACTCGCTTACAAAGGGGTCGCCCACAGAATAATACGGCGACGTGTCACCGTCGGCACATAAAACGGGATACCAATTGCCGAAAGACGCCACCCCCAAGCTGTTTTTTCCCAGTCTGTGATTGGTTTCGGGCAGCATGAGCGTAAATTCGATGGTCACGGACGCGCTTTCGCCGGGAAGAAGGGGATTGTTGGGTATAAGCGCCAGAATATCCTCGTCCTCGCCCTCGATTTCGAAAGTTCCGCCGGAAAATTCCACCGACGTGATTTCAAATGCGCCATAGCTTGTGATTTTGTCGGTCGCCTTAAACTGAGCGTCTTCTTCATAAGCGCGCGGGTACAAATGAAAGTAGATGCGCCGCATTTCGCCTTCCCCGCGATTGCTGAAAAACACCTGCTGGCGCGCAGTCAAAGTGCGATCGCCGTCGAACGACGCGCTGATGACGTACAAATCACGATTTTCGCTCTCTTTTCCGTCCGCACAGCCGCAAAACGAAAACAGAGCCACGGTCAATACGACGGCAATAACCACTATTTTTTTGTTCATCTTTCCGCTCCTACTAATGTTTTCTATTTATCTTACGTTCGCGGCAAAAAAATTATCACCTTTTAATGCTTTTTTATGTAAGGCGCGTTGCCTTTTCGCGGGTGATAAATTGCCGTAGCATTTATAAAAAAGAGCGGCAGAAAGTCCGCTCTCTTCTTTTTTTACTTTTTATTCTCTTTTAATGCTCCCCGCCGACTAAAAAGATATTGTCCTCTTCCGTAGGCTCGTCCGTGTCGTCAAGCTCGCCTATGTCATCGTCTCCATTTTGAAGACGTATTTTTAATTGTGTATATAAGACTTCTTGACAAACAACGAGTCCTTATACAATATTGCCGTCTGATATCAATAAAAAAAGCTCCCGAAGCAAACGGAAGCTTTTATTTGTGGTTTATCCTAAAGAGATATTGTGTAGTCCGGCATTATTCGCCAACATAGGGAAGAAGAGCCATATATCTTGCTCTCTTGATGGCGACAGACAAATCTCTCTGATGCTCGGCGCAAACGCCCGAAGCTCTGCGGGGAATGATTTTTCCCTTTTCGGTAATAAACTTCTTCAATCTGTTGACGTCTTTATAATCGATGACGGCATTTTTTTCGGTGCAGAACAAGCAAACCTTCTTTTTGGGAGCGCGGCGCACCTTTTTGCTCTTTTCATCTGTTTCAGCGGGCTTAGCCGCGGTGGTGTTGGTTTTTTTATCCATAATTTTTTACCTTCCTTGAAAATAAATCAGAACGGGAAATCGTCTTCTTCCGTTTCGACGGGTTGCAGTTCGGAAACTTTCTTGTTGGCGGTGCGTACAGGCGCCGAAGCCGTTTCGCCGTCACCTGCGGCATTCTGCCTGGGGCCGATGAATTCAACGTCGTCGGCTACTATTTCGGTGGCGTAACGCTTGGTGCCGTCCTGGCCTTCGTACGTTCTCGTTTGCAACTGACCGCAAACGCACACCTTACTGCCTTTTTGCAAATACCGCGCACAGTTATCGGCAAGGCCTCTCCATGTCACGATATTGATAAAGTCCGCCTCTCTTTCTCCGTTGGCATTGGCGTAATTCCTGTTTACGGCAATGCTGAAACGACAATACGATATACCGCTGTTTGTCGACCCGGTCTCGGGGTCACGAGTGAGATTTCCTACAAAAATGCATTTATTCATTGTTTTTTCCTTCCGAAGTGAGAATTTACTTCTTGACGACCATGTATCTTATTACTTCATCGGCAATGCGCATCTGTCTTTCCAGCTCCTGCGGAAATTCGGGCTTTGCAGTGAAGTTCATCAGAACATAGTAGCCTTCAGTCTTGTAATTGATAGGATAGGCTAACTTCCTGTCGCCCCACTTATCGACGCTCTCCACTTCGCCGCCGTTATCGGTAACGAGAGCGGAAAACTTTTCGATGAGTGCGTCCTTTTGCGCTCCTTCGACTTTGGAATCAAGGATGTACAAAACTTCGTACTTATTCATGATACTTTTACCTCCTTTTGGTCTATTTTCGTCCCTTCCTTCCGGAAGAGAAAGGATGCGGCCTTACGACCGGCCGTAAAATAAATTACAGCTTTGTTATTATACCACCGTTTTTACAAAAAAGCAAGTGTTTTTTGCCGATTTTAACGTGTTATTTAAAAGTTTTTGCGCTTTTTATCCTGCTTCACGGGCGGCGAACTAATTGTTCTTTTCGCAGACCGACACAAGATAAAGCCCGCGCCTTATCTCCGTAAATTCGGCGCCGTCGTAGCCGAAGGTATCGATGTTTTTGAGTTTGCCGAATTCTATGCCGTCTCCGTTCATTTTAAGCAGCGCCTCTTTGCGCGTCCAAATACGATAAAATTCTTCGTTTTTGTTTTTTGCGGCGCGAAAACGCTGCTGCTCTCCGTCGGAGAAAAAGTTTTTTGCAATGACGTCGAACGAGCGCTTTTTTTTGATAAATTCGATATCCACGCCCACTTCTTTTTGACTGAGTGCGCACACGGCGCGTCCGCAGGAATGAGAGATGTTAAAATAATACGGTAAATTTTCAAATACCGGCTTTCCCCCGGGCAGACGCTTGATTTTTACGTCGTGACTGTTTATCTTCTCCTCTTTGAGCGCAAGCAACAACGCCCGAAGCCCCGAAACGCTTTCCGCCCACTCTTTTGCGCCGCGTTTGGAAAAAATGGCTTCCGTGTATTCGGGAGACGCACTTAGCGCCTTTTTGATTTTTTCCACCAAATCGGGTGTGATTATCTCGTAATCTGAAAATTTAACTATCATTTTTCTCCCTCCACTTATATTATTTCATGTATGTAGTGTAAATAAGCGGTATTTCGAGCCGCACCTGCTGGCCTTCTCGCAAGACGGTGACGACGGCTATGTCGCCTTTTTTGGCATACAGCAGCAGTTCGCCTATCTGATACTTACGATAAATTTCGCGTTTTATGCCGTTTATTTCCACTGTAAGAATTTTATCTCCCGCCAGGATATATCCGTCCGCAGCACTGCCGGGAGTCACTTCCGTTGCCTCCACCACGCTTTTGCCGGTAATAAGACCCGTTACTTCGTCGTAATCGGCATAATTACCCGTTTCGCGGACGGTCACGCCCAACAGGCATTTGTTGAATCCAAAGCCCGCTGCGCTTACTTCGTCATCGTAAACGGTAGTGTCCTCTGCCCGCGTCAAAAGATTGTTTACAACGCCCAGCACCGCGTTGAGAGGCAGCGCATAACCCATGTTGTCTACCGTTACCGACTGAGTCTTGGCGTTGACTATTCCCATGAGTCTGCCGTCCTTATCGTACAAGCCGCCGCCCGAATTGCCGTGGTTGACAGCAGCGTCGGTGCGGATTACGCGGTAGGTATGTTTTTCGCCCGTGACCGTATCGGTGGTGATGGTAAGGTCGGAGCTTTGCAGGCTGATAATGCCGGACGTCGCGCTAAGGCCTATGCCCTCGGCGTTGCCCACTACATATGAGGTTTCGCCTTCTTTTATAAGGTCCGAATCTTCTATCATCTCTGCGGGGCGGTAGGGACCGGTGATATACTGCTCGCAGTTTTCTATTTTAAGTATCGCTATATCGCTGGTCATGCTGCCCGCCACATACTGCGCTTTTATGCCGCATTCTTCCAGCAGCAGATAATTGGAAAGCTCTTCCGGGGTGTAGGACGGATTGTCCTTTGAAAGTTTTACAAAGGGCATGCCGTAGAAGAACACGTAAACGTCGTCGCAAATCTTATCGTCCGAGTTCGCGTTGTAAACCATGTGGAAGTTTGTAATTATATAAACTTCGCCCGTTTGCTTGTCGCCTTTATAAATCACGCCCGAACCGCTCGAAACGTTGCTGCCGCTGTATTTTGTCGCTATGGCGACGGTGGACAGCAGCGTCTTGCTGATGACCTGTTCGGAAGAAGCGTTGACTTCCACTTTTAAGAACGCGGAAATAAATTCCAGCAGCGAGCCTTCGTATCCGCCCGCCTGCGCCGCCGCGTACACTTCGTTTATGTCGAGATTCTGACCGGGCTCGCCTTTGTCGCCCTGAACCTTGCCTACATACTCGTATTCATCCGCGTCGCTGTACAAAATGTACAGGTTGCCGTTTTCCACCTTAGCGGAGACAATGCCGCGGCCGGCGTCGCCTTTCTCGCCTTTTACGCTGCCTATCTCGACAAAATCGTCTCCGTCGCTGTAACGAACGTAAAGGACGCCGTCGATTATCTTCATTTCCGCCACACCGCGGCCCGCGTCGCCCTGAACTTTGCCGGCGCAGTGCGTCGTTCCGTCGTTATAGAATATGTATAGGCAGCCGTCTTTTATATATGCGTCCAGAATTTTTGTCCCGTCTTTGCCGTCGTGGCCGTCCTTGCCGTCCTCGCCGTTTTGTCCGTTTGCGCCGTCATGACCGTCCTTGCCATCTTCGCCGTCAATTCCGTCTTTGCCGTCTTCGCCTTTGACGACGCCTATATAGACGTATATATCGCTGTCGGTATATTGTATGTACAGCACTCCGTCTTCTATCTTGACATCGGCAATACCGCGGCCGTCGTTGCCGTCTTCGCCGTCTTTGCCTTTAAGCGACGCTATCCACTGCTCCAAAGTGCCCTGAAAGCCGGCGCTTTCTACCGCCAACTGATAGGCAGACTTGCCGTCTTCGCCGTCTTCGCCGCGCAGCAGTTCGATCCATTCCTCCAAGGTGCCGTCATATCCTTTTTCCAGCGCAATTTCGTATGACTGCTGCTGATAACTGAGTTGCTGATCGTTTTGCTGTTTACCGCCGTCGCATGCCGCCGTAAAGCATAAAACCGCTGTCATCATCAACGCGATAAACACCGTGAAAATTTTCTTTCTCATAAATGTTTTTGCTCCTTGTAATGATAAGCATATTTTTTCCGTTATAGCATTATCATTTTAGCATATTATATAAAAACTGTCAATGTTTTTTGCAAAAACGCACGGCGGGATTTGCTACATACGCGGCAGCTTTAAGGTCATGTACGTCTCGCCGGACAGGTCTTTCCACCAAAACTCCCCGTCCTCGTAAATCATGTACGAATGGCGGCTGCCCTCCTTGGGCAGCGATACCGAACCGGGGTTTAGATAATATTTTCCGTCTTTTTCCGTGCAATCGGGTATGTGGGTGTGGCCCGACAGCATGACGTCTCCGCGGCACATGGGCAGAGAATTGTTTTTGTCGTACTTGTGGCCGTGCGTGGCAAAAATCACGCGATCGCCGCTTTCTATAGCAATGTAGTCCGCCATCACCGGGAAGGGCAGCACCATCTGGTCCACTTCCGCTTCGCAATTGCCCCTTACGCACAGCACGCTGTCTTTTTTCGCCGACAGCAGCGCTATTACGCCTTTAGGGTTGTAGCCCTCCGGCAAATCGTTGC
>USEG01000053.1 GCA_900553555.1 uncultured Clostridia bacterium | reverse complement strand
TGTGGACATGGTGGACAACTACGACGCCACCATGAAGGAGCCGGCGCTGCTGCCGGGCAGATTTCCCAATCTTCTCGTCAACGGTTCCAGCGGTATAGCGATAGGCTTTGCCACCAATATTCCCACCCACAACCTTGCCGAAACCATAGACGCCGCCATAAAATATATCGACAACCCCAAAATCAGTCTTTCCGAACTCATGAAGACAATAAAGGGTCCCGATTTTCCCACGGGCGGATATATCATTGCGGGTGACGGACTCAAACAGGCGTACGAGACGGGCAAAGGTAAAATCACCATACGCGCGAAGGTTCACATCGAGCCGGGCGAATACGAAAAGACGAACGTAGTAATAGACGAGCTGCCGTATCAGGTCAACCGCGCGCAGCTTCTGGAAACCATCTCCAAACTGCGCGAGGAAAAGAAGGGTGTTTTGCTGGGAATAAGTGATATCACCGACGAATCGGACAGGCACGGCACGCGCTGCGTGATAAAGATAAAAAAAGACTGCAACTACAAGCCCATTCTGGATATGCTGTTCAAGTCGACCCAGATGGCTGTGTCTTACGGAATAAACATGGTGGCGATAGCCGACGGCAAGCCGCAGACGCTGGGGCTTATAGGCATACTGGACTACTATGTCCGGTACCAGCGCGAATATGTAGTAAAGCGCACTAAATGCGAACTTGACGCCGCCAAAAAACGCGAACATATTCTCGAAGGTCTAGTAATTGCCGTAAACAACATCGACGCGGTGGTAAACGTCATAAAAAACAGCAAGTCCACCGCCGAGGCGCGCGACAATCTGCGCCGTAAATTCAACCTTTCCGAAAGACAGGCGGAGGCAATACTCGATTTGCGTCTTGCCAGACTTACGCATCTTGAAGTCTACAAGCTCGAACAGGAATTAAAAGAACTTCGCGAACGTATTCAGCGCCTTACCGCTATCTTAGGATCCAAAAAGCTGCAGATGGAAGTGGTGAAAGACGAGATGACGGAAATCAAAAAAGCGTTTAAGTCGCCCCGTAAAAGCACGATAATATCGTCCGTAGAGGACTACAAAGTATCTTCGGAGATGCAGCAGGAAAAAGCGGAAGACTGCGTCGTCATGTATTCCGTCGAAAACCGCTTGAAACGTATGGCGCAAAAGAATTTCGGCCGCGCGACGAAACGCTTCGGCGATTCCTCCGATCGGAGCGAAATCTGTTCGTGCATTGCCGAAGTAAAGGGCGGAGATTTGCTGTATGTCTTCGATTCGGAAGGCTATTGTCATAAAATCGATCCCGAAACGCTCCCCGAAGGGCGTTGGCGCGACGGCGGAACGGCGCTTAAATCTGCCATTCCCGCCGCCGGACCGGACGCAAAGATCGTGTATATGAAGGGCATAGGCGAGAATATGCCGCAGGGCAGGCTGCTGTTTTATACGCGTAGCGGCATGGTCAAAAAGAACGACTGGTCCGAGATGGACGTGGCAAAGTCGTCTTTCCAGGCCGTTAAGCTCAAAGACGGCGACAGCGTTATCGGAATAGAAGAGGAAAAACCGGGCAGCACGCTGCTCATAGTGACGCGCGACGGAATTTGCCTCAACGCCGACATGAGCGACATTCCTACGCAGGGCAGAATAGCCGCCGGAGTGAGATCTATACAGCTAAGCGAAGGAGACGAGTGCATCGCCGCCATGCAGGTCACCGACGAGGGAGAAGTGGTGCTTATATCCGACAAGAGCAATGCCAAGCGCGTTCCCGTCGGTCAAATAGAACCTATGGCGCGTTACCGCAAAGGCTCCAAGATATTCGATTTGAAGCCTTCCAGCGGCAAGCGGCTGATATTTGCAAGTTACGTCACCTTGCCGTACACCATAATTCTGGACGTGGATGACGAATATCTGTCGCAGTTCGATACCGAGGACATAGTCATTCAAAACCGCACGACGTCGGGCAAGGCGTTGGTGCGCGGCTGTCTCGGACTGGAAAAAGTTTATATATACAAGACGCAGGCGGACTAAGACGTTATGACACCGGAGAAGTGCTTTGAGTATTCTAAAAATCAACAATCTTTCGCACACTTTTGAAAATAAGCAGCTGTTTAAAAACGCGTCGTTTGACATAAACAACGGCGAGCACGTCGGCATAGTGGGCCTGAACGGCGCCGGCAAAAGCACGTTTATCAACATAATCGCCGGCAACATCAGTTATGACGCGGGAGAAGTCATTTGGCTTAACGGCATAAGATACGATTATCTCGATCAGCATGCCGACATCGACAGAGACAAGACGGTAATCGAATACCTCAAAACGGCTTTTGACTATCTTTACGAGCTGGAAAAAAAGCTTAACGCGCTGTATGCCGAGATGGCGGACACGACGGACGAAGACAAACTGGAAAAACTGATAAACAAGAGCAACCGCATGCTCGAGCAGCTGGAAAGCGAAGGCTTTTACGAGATAGACTCGCGCATAAAAAAAGCAGCGGGAGGATTAGGCGTAGCCGCCATCGGATACGACAAAAAAATAGGCACTCTTTCCGGCGGACAGCGCGCAAAGGTCATGCTGTGCAAGCTGATACTCGAAAATCCCGACGTCATGCTCCTTGACGAGCCCACAAACTTTCTGGACGTCGAACACATCGACTGGTTGGAAAAGTACCTTTGTTCGCTCAAAAAGACGTATATAGTCATTTCACACGACACGGATTTTTTAGACGCGGTGTGCGACCATATAGTCAGCATAGAGAACGGGTCCATACGCAAGTACACGGGCAACTATTCTCAGTTTGTCGCGCAGCACGACATGGCCGTAAAGCAATATGCCGAAGATTATCAGCGTCAGCAGGCGGAAATCAAAAAGATGGAAGACTATATAAACCGCAACAAGGCGCGCGCGTCGACGGCAGGCATGGCAAACAGCCGCAAAAAAATGCTTGAACGCATCGACGTCATGCAAAAACCCGTCGTAAGTCTTGAAAGCCACTTTTCCTTTCCGTGCGAAATGCTCAATACCCGCGATATGCTGAAAGTCGACAAGCTCGTAGTGGGATACGACAGTCCGTTGCTGCCGCCGATAAGTTTCGAGATGCGCGGCGATACTAAGCTGTGGATATGGGGCGCGAACGGCATAGGCAAAAGCACACTGCTAAAAACGCTCATGGGCGTCATTCCTCCTCTTGGCGGAACGTATAACTTCCACATAGCAGCAAAACCGGCCTATCTTGAGCAGGACCTCAAATTCAGCGATATGAACATAAATTCGTTCTCGTATATTTCGGAATGTTTTCCGCGTTTTAATCAAAAGGAAGTGCGTTCGCAGCTGGCGAGGGTGGGTATACGCGGCGAGATGTCGCTGCAGCCGATAAAGACATTGTCCGGCGGCGAACAGGTGCGGGTAAAACTGCTCACCATCATGAACCGGGTGTCCAACATTTTGATTTTGGACGAACCCACAAACCATCTGGACGTCGCGGCAAAGGAAAGCCTAAAAAAGGCGATAGCGGAGTATGCCGGCGCCGTTATTCTGGTAAGCCACGACAGGGCGTTTGCCGAAAGCGTTTGCGATATGTCCATGCGCCTTAAAGAATTGTAAAATAAAGCGTCGTAAAAAACAAAAATCTCTCTTGGCTTTTCAGGAGAGATTTTTTTATGGCGAACAATTTTCCGTCGGGAAAATTTATCCTGCCGCGGCATCTTCCGTCGCTACAATAATTTTCCCGTTACGGTTTTTTATTAAATTGCCGAATAGTCGCTTAGCGTGTAGGTGTGGCGGTACGCAACGTCAAACGACGAGGTGGAGTACTGGCTGCGCGAAATGCGAACGGGCACTCTTGCGCACCCGCCTTCAAACTGCGAGATGGCGTAATCTACGACAGTACCCGAGCCGGAACGGTCGCTGTTGATTTTTATGGTTACGGGGCGGCAGGGAATATTGCCGTCGGCGTTTACACCGTACTTATTTTCCATTCCTTCCGCGTGGACGGTAGTCGATTCCCCCACCGAATAAATCATCAGATAGCTTGTGACTTCGCCGTTTAGATAGGTATCCACGCCGTTTATGATAGAAAAGGTGCCCGTGCTGTCCTGTTCGCCGAGATTGTCTGCGGCGCGAACAATCTGATAGAGCTGTTCGTTGTCGTAAACTTCCTGACCGGGTTCATACAGCGTTATGGACTGTCTCGGGCCGTCTTCGCCCCTGAAAGTCATGGAAGAAGTGAGTTCTTCATAATTCATTATAAGTTCGTAACCGGTGTTGTTAAGCGAGTCGGTCATGGTTTTCGACGAATATTTGGGATAAAGCGACGTTGCGTCCATCACAACGCGCGATTGCATGGAAACGGTGCCCTGTCCATCGGTATAGCTTATGGTAAGCGACGAATTAAAAGTCGTTTCATTGCCTGTAGTGGAGATAGTAACCGTATATATTCCGCTGGCGGTAAGATTGCCGTCTCTGTCGGTCATGGTATAGTCGTACACCATTCTCTCTTCACGGGCGGCATAACTCCAGGGCTTTTGATTTATCAGATTGAATTCGCTGCTGGCGGGCTGTCCGCACGCGGCAAAGGGCATGACCGCCGACAGCAGGCACAGCATCGCAATAACGAGTGTTTTTTTCAAATTGCACCTCCGGTAATTTCGACGATATTGATTATATCATAAAATTCCCCAAAAAGCAAAACATTTTCGCACGATTTTCGTTATTGCGTCCACAGGGCGGGGCGGGCATAAAAATTTTTGTTCTTGACAAAACGGCCGTTGTGTAATAAAATAATTACATGAATATAAAACGCTTTCCCACATATGTTGACGCCATGAACGCCCTTAAAGAAAAAATAGCGTCGTTGCCCTGCAATCTCGACAGGCCGAAGTTTATTATTGCTCCGGAAGTCTACACGTTTGCCCTCGAACAAATATTCTATTCGCTCGGCCGCGGCTCGTTTGACGTAAAGGTTACGTCGTTTACCAAGCTGTATTACGATATGCTGCCGCAGTCGGCGGCGATAAGCCGTGCGGAGGCGGTGGCGGTGGTGTCGGCGATAGCCCAGCAGAACGAAGAAAAACTCAGATATTATTCGGGAGCGTTCAATAAGCGTGGTTTCGCGTTAAAGGTATACGAAACGCTGGAAAAACTGTCGTCCAGCGGCGTTGAGCCCGACGCGCTTAATTCGGACAACGTTCTTTTAGGTCTCAAGCTCAGCGACCTTAAGTTTATATATTCCCGCTATATTGACTTTACCCGCGGCAAATTGGTCGATACTGTCGGCAGATTGGAAGCGCTTACCCGTTTTATAACGGACAACGATACGGTTTTTGACGGCAGCGACGTGTACTTAGTAAATTTCGATTTGTTTACCAAAACGCAGCGCTCGCTTATAGACGCCGTTGCGGCAAAGGCGCGGCAGGTGGAAATTTACCGTTCCGAAACGATAAACGCATACAGCATGAAAAGACCTCCCGCAGTGTACGCCGCTTTTTCCAAGCAGCAAGAGTACGACCGCGTCGCCGACTGTATTTATAAAGACGTCATGGAGGGAAAACGATTTAGCGATATCAGCGTCGTGGGAGAAAATCTGGATTACAGCCGCATTAAACGCGCCTTCGACAGCCGCGGAATACGTTTTTATTACGACAAGAAGCGCCGGCTTTCCGAAAGCGAACCGGGCAGATTTATTATGCGCGTCATGCGCTGCGTGACGGGCGGAATGACGGGCGACAATATGATTGCGCTCGCCGGCTGCCGACTTGCCTGCCCCGACAAATCCGGACGCGACAAATTTATACGCTTCGTCAAAGCCCACAGCGCGTTTTTCGTGTCGGCGAAAAAACAATTCGACATAGCCGACGACCCGGACCGCGACGAGGCGGAAAAAGTGCGTCTGCGTCTCACCGAGTTTGTGCGTATTTTTTCCGAAAAAACACTTTTCAGCGCCGAAGAATTCGCCCGTAAGATAGACGACGTCTTTTCGCTGGCGGGCGTAAACGGCGAAGATGAAAAAAACGGCAGATATTATACGCTTATTATGCAGACCGCGTTGTCGCTGAAAAAGGTTTACGGGGATGCGCCGGTGCAGCGCGACAGGCTTTTTTCGGCGTATACAAATATGACCGACAGCATAGGCGTGTCGCTTATACCCAACGAGACCGACGCGGTTTTCGTCGGCCCGGTTAATGCGAAAAGGGGCATAAAAATCAAAAAACTGTATGTCACCGGATTTAATGAAGGCGTACTGCCGGCAGTAAAGGAAGACACCGGACTGATAAGCGACGCGGATATAAACGCGCTTAGCGAGGAGGGTGTCATTATCGAACCTACCGCCGAACGCCAGAACGACCTTATGCGCGACGAGTTGCTGCAACTGATTTTGTCGGCGGGTGAAGTGGTATTTTCCTATCTGGACGACGGCGAAAACAAAAAATCTTATCTCGTGCGCATGATGGAAAAA
>USEG01000052.1 GCA_900553555.1 uncultured Clostridia bacterium | reverse complement strand
CGAGCATATCGTAAAGCTGACTACCATTGATTATGAGCCTTTGGAAGGTGACGCCTTTATCGCCGAGGAAGAGATACAGTATTATCCGGGAGATATAGACGATCTGAACGAACGCGGCAAGACGTTCGATGCGACGGAAGAATACGGTCTTTCCACGCGCATGATAAATTACTTTTTCACGGCAACGGGGCTGAACAGTTCTTATCAGTCGCGGACGGCTTACGACAGCCGCATCACCGTTGCGCCCACCCCCTCGACCAACGCGCAGACGGTTGCCGACTCGCGCTACGACATTGCGTATTTCTCGGTTTCGAGCGAGATTTTCGGGTATGATCCGACAGCCGCTGCCGAAAAGGGGGAAAAACTTTATTACGATTCTATGACGCTTGGCACGTTTACATCCGCCAATATGCGCGAATTTGACGAGTACCGCCTCGGAAAATCGTATCGGGCGGGGCAGTCGGTCGTGCTTTCCGAGCTGTATGCAGAAAAGGTGGACTCCGACGCCGATTTTAACACCGTAAGCTGGCAGGCGTACCGAATAGTGAACGGCGAACCCGATTTTTCGCAGCCCGTATCGGTTGACGGTTCTTTCGTCATGGAGGAAAGCGTCGCCATACTTTTCTCGTCGGGCAGTGCGGGGAATAGGCGGATCTCGCTTGTCGAAGCCGTACTGTACGAGGAACCGCAGATAACGGTGGAAGGGAATTGGAGCCTTTCGGCGGGGAATGAAAATACATATGTAACGGACGATGCGATCACTTTGGACAGCGAATACGCTTATCCCGTCGTGACTTACACATGGGGAGCAAAAAGCGGGAGCTTTGTCGGCGATTATTATGACAGCGGAACGTCGGGGCTGAACGATCTGAAAGTCGCGTATTACACGGAAGAAAACGGCGTTTATTATCTGCATGCCGTCTCGCGTGAAGTGTCGGATTTTACGATGGCGACGGATTACAGACTGGTCGTCTATGAGATCTCCAACATTTACGGAGAAAAGCAATATATTTACTTCGAGTACACTGCAGACGGGGTAAACGACACGTTTTTCAGCGTGACGGACGATGAAGCCGGCAACGGCACCATGTACGATTCCGGGACGTTGGAAGAAGATACGAACGGCGCATTGCTCGGCGCGGCGGCAAGCGCGACGGGGTATCTCAACGCCGAGAATTATCTCGACGAATTGCTGCGGGATTATTATCTGCACACTTCGAGCGGCGATTACAGGTTTGCGCTTTCCTCTTATCGGCTGTATCTTGACGGAATTTCGTCGGAATATTCTGCGAAGGAAATGACGGAAGAGCGTGCGCAGCAGTTGTGGCAAAGCATATCCCAAAGCAATTTCGCGGTTTTAACATTGAATTATACGCGGGGCGAGCATTCCTTTACGATGCGGTATGTTTCCCGCATCACATTCAGCGGCAGCAGAGATTTCCGTTCTGTTACCGATGAGGATTACTTTACCGGGTATGAATATACGTTTATCCGTCCGTATGTATATGACATGGCGGGGAATTCTCTCGCTACTCTTACGGTAAGCGCCGCAAAGTATGCTTCGCTTGACAGCAATGAAGTGTTAAATAACTTGCAGTCGGCAAGAGCGGTACGTTTGTCGCTGTCGGGGCAGCAATATTCGATGACGTTTTTGGAAACGGGTAAATACAGATTGACTTATACTTTTTCGATATCGCTTTCTTCGACTGAAAGAGTTTCGTTTACGTTGACGCAGGATGTTTATGTGCTGGACGGTCAGGGCGAAGTGTCCATTACTTATGTGACGGATAAAGAGCACCCGTTCTCCGACGGAATCATGCGCGATGCCGTAGATTACACTTTTGCCGACGGCAGCAAAGGGTATGCATATACAAAGACGTATAGTCTGTTGCAGGTGATACAATCACTTTCGTCTACTGATTTTGCCAAGGGAAAAGATATCTTTTTCGGCTGGTCAATGGAAGAAAACGGTTCGGCGCGTGCGGCGTCCGTTATTTCGGCAGGGTATTCGATAACCGATTTTATTTCTCGCTTCGGCGACTGCGATCCTGTCGTTTATGCGATATGGGATCCGGGTATTACTGTTACGGCAGTAGCAAACGGACAGAAGCAGCAAAGGACGCTCTATATGAATTTGCGCGGCGTTTATGTCGTCGATTTCAGCAGTTTTCAGGCGTTGGCTCCGAGCGGTTACAACTTTGTCGGTTGGACGGGAGGTTTTCTCGGTCAGTCAATCGTAACTGGCAGATATACGATTGAGGCGGTGGACTATGACGATCCCGGCCTTGCAGAATACCTGACGATCACGGCGGAGTTCAGAGAGCGGCTGCTTGTGAGCTATTCCATTGACAGTCAGTATTCCAACAGTTTCTTCCTGCGTGAAGAGGTGAATGACGGGTACTATGTTTCCGGCGTAAAAACACCCGTTGCGAAAGACGGATATACCTTCGTAGGTTGGTATATTGCCGTAGTGAATGCTGACGGAACAATCACGGGTATAGGAGAAATCTTTGACCTCGCAAATGATACTGTGGATTCTGAACTTTGTAATAGCACGGGTACGGCGATCGGAAGTACCTATAAGATGTTGCAGCTCGTCGCCGTGTTCGAGGATGCGGAGGGAAATGAAGTATGGTAAAGAAAAGAAATAAACTCATCGCGTTTTTCGCCGCATTGTCTATGTGCCTTATAATGCTTGCCGCCCTTATGGGCGGCGGGCTTACGGCATATGCGGAAAGCCCCGTTTCAAGTTCGGACGGCGTGTATTCCGTTCCCGTCAATTTAAGCGGTCTTGCAATGGGCGCGGACAATTTTTCGTCCTCGGCTACCGTCGAAAAGAGCGGCGAAAATTACTACATGACCTTCGGGCACAGCTCGTCTATATCGGACATGGCTTTGGAAAGCGGGAACATGCAGACCGGTTACACCGTGCGGACGGAGAACGGCTGGACGTATTACACCTATACCATGTCCGCCGAGCGGTTGCAGAGCAGCCTTTCCTTTTCGGCGTATATCAACGCCATGAGCAGAGATGTCAGCTTTACTATTACGCTGAACCTCGCAAACGGCACGCGCACAGGCGATTACGTTGATGTCGGCGAACGCCCCGCGGAGTATGTTCCCGTCATCCAAACGACGGCGGGGAACAGTTACGAAGCATCGCGCGGCTCGGTATTTCCTATTCATTCCGCAACGGCAACGCTTGGCAATGAAAATCTTGACGTGAGCATTTCGGCGTATTATGTGCAGGGCGGCGAGCAGACGGAAGTGTCTGTCACGAACAATTCCATTACGTTGGAAAACGTAGGGGAGTACCATGTCGTGTACCGTGCGGAGAGCAGTACATACCTCACAAATCTCGGTAATCCGACCTATACGGAATACGACGTGGCGATAACCTCTGTTGCGGGTGGCAGCACGCTTGCAAAGTTCGAGGACACAAACGGCGTACTTGCGGAGGGAACGTCGTTGCTTGCAAGCCGCATCACGTCGGGAAGCAGCGTTTTTGCGACGGCGGCAGACAAGATGGCGAGCATAGCGGACAACTTCGAGGTGTTCGGCATCTCGCTCGTGCAGTCGGACGGCACGGCGGCGACGCCGAGCGGAAATATCACGCTGTATTTGCAGGCGGATATGACCTATGACCGCAACGAAGTCGTTGTCTATCACATGGCGGAGGACGGCACGCTTACAGAAATCGCCTCCGACGGTTACGGGCGGTATGTGCGGTTCAATACGTCAGAAACGGGAACGTTCATCGTCTGTATTCCCGGCGTGGCGTTCGTCATGCCGATGTGGGGGTATGCCGTGATTCTCGTCGCGTGCGTACTCGTCGTCGCGGCGGCTGTAACGGTTACGGTCATACTTGTCCGCAGAAAGAAGAAAGCCAATAAAGCAACGAATGAAAATTAAAAAGGCGGGGAAAGGAATGCTGAATAACGAATCGATGGAGATGTATTTGGAAACTATATTGAGGTTGTGCGAATGAGGTATCCCGATTCGCGAAGTAGATATTGCTACAAATATGAATATCACGAAAGCATCGGTTTGTAAGGCGGTGCAGAGGTTAAATCAACAAGGACTTGTTCGATATGAGAGCCATCGTATATCCTTGACGCAGGTCGGGAAAGAGGTGGCCGAGGAGGTTATATGAACGTCATTGTATTCTGACCAAATTCTTGATTACGCTCGGCGTTTCATACACCGTTGCTTAACAGCTATCGTTCTCAAGTAGAGCATTATACCGCGTACATCAAGCAGAAAAAGAAATGGAAGTTCGCCGGTATTTATTCGGATGAGGCCATTACGGGCACTCGGGTTGCAAAACGTGAGGATTTCCAAAGGCTTATCAATGACTGTTTGAACGGCGATGTCGATATGATTTTGACAAAATCAATGATAAGATTTATAAGAATGTCAAGGAGCATTGTCAGGTCAGAGTAGCTATTACGCTATAAAAAATCGGGCGGAAATATTATGTTGCCGCCCGATTACATTGACGTTTTCTGCTGAAAATGATATAATGGCAATGATAATTTTATATAAAAATGATTACATATCCAAACAGACGTGTCTGCCTGATTGGGTATATCGAAAAACCGTAACCAATGTATGAATGGCACATCTCTAAGTATGACACACGACACACGTCGAGACGGTGGCCTATCTTAAAAGGAAATAGTATAGCCTGGCGATTATAAGGAATTGTCCTTAAGTCCGCTCCGGGGGATATTTAAGGCGTCGGGCGGCGGAAGTACGCCATAGCCTTACTAATTAAGACGTCGGGCGGCTTTTGTATAGTCGGCGCATAAACGAAGCGCTTAGACGGCGGCAATTTCGGCGCCAAAAAAGATAAAACGCACAAAAAGGAGAGATTTTATGGCACAATATGTCACGGTTGTCGATTATGACTCCAATTGGCCGCTGTTATACCAACGGGAAAGACAAAAAATCGCGGACGTTTTGCAGGGCAACTGCATTGCCCTTTACCACATAGGCAGCACGTCGGTGCCGGGGCTGGCGGCAAAACCCGTAATAGACATTATGGCGGCGGTGAAAAGTCTGGAAAAAACCGATGAAAAGGCTGCAGAGTTTGAAAAACTCGGGTACGAATATATGGGCGAGTTCGGCATCAAGGGCAGGAGATATCTAAGAAAAGGCGGCGACAGGCGCACCCATCAGATACATATTTTCGGCGTCGACAACATGGGCGATATAGTAAGACATTTGGCGTTTAGAGATTACCTTCGTAAAAACGCGGAAGAAGCCGAGCGTTACGCCGCGCTAAAAAAGCAGCTTGCCGAACGGTATCCTCGCGATATAGAGGCGTACTGCCGCGGCAAAGAGGTTTATGTCGCCGCTGTGGAAAAAACGGCGCTGGCCGTGTACGACGACACGTGGGACAGACTGTATTTTGCGGCGAGAAAGGTGCAGGGAGGCCGCAGCTTTTCCCGTTTGATGACGGGAGGACAGGTGGCGGCGGCGCTCATTACGTCGGAGGGCAATATTTATACGGGCGTATGCATCGATTCGGCGTGCTCTTTGGGAATGTGCGCCGAACGCAACGCAATGGCGAATATGATAACATGCGGCGAGCATGAAATAAAACGCATCGTCGCCGTTATGCCGGACGGACGTGCGGGGATGCCGTGCGGCGCCTGCCGTGAATTTATGATGCAGACCGACGAAAATGCCGGAGGAATAAAAATTCTGCGCAGCTACGAAACAAAAGAATACGCGCTTTTATCGTCGATTGTGCCCGAATGGTGGTATAATAATAAAGAAATTTAATAAAAAGGAGAAATATGTTATGAAAAATCTGATAGTATATTTTTCCCGCGCAGGAGAAAATTATTGCAACGGCGCCATAAAAGTCATCCAAAAGGGCAATACCGCGGTGGCGGCGGAATTTATACGCGACGCCGTGGGCGGGGATATGTTTGAGATAAAGATGAAAAAGATCTATTCCGACAACTATTACAAATGTATAGAGCAGGCCAAAGAGGAAATGCAAAACGGCGAACGTCCCGAATTGCAGACCTATCCGGGCAGCGTCGACGGATACGACACGGTTTTTTTGTGTTACCCCAACTGGTTCGGCACCATGCCCATGGCGGTGTACGGCTTTATGGAGCGATACGATTGGTCGGGCAAGACAATCGCCGCGCTATGCACAAACGAAGGCAGCGGAATGGGTGCGTCCGAGAGCGCGCTTGCGTCGGTGTGTAAGGGCGCAGCTATATTAAAGGGTTTGTCCGTACACGGCTCGGACGCGCATAGCAGCGGTAAAAAAATAGCAGAGTGGGCAAAGAACGCCGTAAAACAATAAAATTATATTTGCGTAAGCCGCGCATAATAAATTGACAAACCGCCGGCAAAATGGTATTATTAAACCGTACCGAAAATACGAGTTTCCGCGACTGACAGATAATTGTGGATTGACACAGTGGAACGGAAATCGGGAGGGTTAATGCCGACTGTCTGGGCGCACTTGTGAAGAACGTGTTATAAGTGCGCCCTTGTATATTTTAAACGGAGGGTTTTCATGGAAAAAGTAGCTATTATCATGGGCAGCGACAGCGACGCGCCCGTCGTTAAAA
>USEG01000051.1 GCA_900553555.1 uncultured Clostridia bacterium | reverse complement strand
ACACGGGGAAACCCGCCTGCGGCCCGGATTGCAGCCCGGCCTGCGACTGCGGCAAATATCTGGAAATATGGAATGACGTCTTCATGCAGTTTAATAAGACCGCCGACGGAAAATACGAACCGTTAAAGCAGAAAAACGTCGATACGGGCATGGGACTTGAACGCACGCTGTGCATTTTACAAGGCAAAAAGTCGGTGTACGAGACCGATTTGTTTGCGCCCATAATAGGAAAAATAGAGGAGATTTCCGGCAAAAAATACGGCGAAAGCGAAGATGTGACGAAGGCCATACGCATCATCGCCGACCACATCCGCACGTCCGTGTTTATGATAGGCGACGAAAAGGGCGTCACGCCTTCCAACGTCGATCAGGGCTATATTTTAAGGCGGCTTTTGCGCCGTGCGATACGCTTTGCCAAGATTCTCGAACCCGATCCGGGGCTGCTGGCTGCCGTTGCGGAAGTGGTGGTGGACGAATATAAGGACGTCTATCCCGAGCTGGGCGTAAATCACGACCGCATCATCAGCGAAATAAACACCGAAGAGGCGCGTTTCGAAAAGACGCTGCAAAGCGGCATAAAGGAGTTTGAAAAGGTGTGCGGATATCTGGTGGGCGACACGCTTTCGGGCAAACTGGCGTTTAAGCTGTACGATACTTACGGCTTTCCCATCGAGATGACCGTCGAGCTTGCCAAGGAAAAGGGTCTTAAAGTAAATGTGGACGACTTTGAAAAGGCCTTCCGCGAACACCAGGAAAAAAGTCACGCGGGAGCGGAGCAGAAGTTTAAGGGCGGTCTTGCGGACAATACCGTCGCCACCGCTCGTCTCCACACGGCGACGCATCTTCTGCACGCCGCGCTTAAACGCGTTCTAAACGACGAAAACGCCAATCAAAAGGGCAGCAACATCACCGAAGAGCGCCTTAGATTCGACTTTACCTTCCCGCGCCCCCTTACAAAGGAGGAGATCGCCGCGGTGGAGCGGCAGGTCAACGAGGCCATTGCCGCCGACGTTCCCGTCGTGTGCGAGGAAATGACCGTCGAAGAGGCGAAAAAACAGGACGCCGTGGGACTGTTTACCAATAAATACGGCGAAAAAGTCAAGGTCTATTCGATGGGCAAGTATTCAAAGGAAATTTGCGGCGGTCCGCACGCGGCGCGCACGGGCGAGCTGGGCCACTTTAAGATAATAAAGGAACAGTCGTCCTCGGCGGGAGTAAGACGCATCAAAGCGATACTCGAATACGACGGCGACGAAAAAAGCGGCAAATAAAATTCCGGCGTCTCTAATAGGCGCGTAAAAAAGCGGCAAATATTATAAATATGCGCCGCAATAAAACGTTAAAAGACGCGTTAAAAAACTCCCGCAACAGACAAGGCGGGGGGTTTTTTCACTTGGTGTGCAACGGGCAAAGCGAAGAATTTTTGTTTTCGGCGGCGAAGAAGTGCCGGGATAAAAGGCGTTATACGCCGCGTCCGCCGTTGACATTAAGATTTTTATGTGATATACTTACCGTATAAACAGCAAACGGAGGAAGTTATGACAAGGAAACTCGGAATAAATATCGAAAGCTTGGGACTGGAAGGAGAAAAGGCCGTGGACATAATTGCAAACGCCGGTTTTGACTGCGTTTTTACCGATAAATGCGACATCGCCACGGTAGAACGGTATGCCGACAAATGCAAATCGCGCGGCCTGGAGCTGCAATTTCTGCACTCGCCGTTTTTCGACATAAATTCGATGTGGCTGCCCGGCGACGCATACAAGGTCAACTACAACGCCGTTAAAGAGGCGGTGGACAGCGCCGCGGCGTGCTCGATCGAGGCCGTAATTGTGCATATTAGCCAGGGTTGGTATCCGCCGGAAATTTGCGACGCCGGATTGGCGCGCTATGACGAACTCGTCGATTACGCGGCAAAAAAGGGCGTTTTGATAGCCTTTGAAAACCTCAGAAAAACCGGCAACGTCGCATATTTCGTCGATCGTTACGAAAAGGCGGAAAACGTAGTGTTCTGCTATGACTGCGGGCACGAACACTGCTATACGGAAAGGATATGCTTTCCCGATATTTTCGGGTCGAAGATGGCCTATACGCATATACACGACAATTTCGGTCGCAGTAAAGACGATTATTACGGCGATCCCGACCTGCATCTCATGCCCTTTTACGGTAATATCGACTACAAGCGCGTCATGCGCAAACTGGACGAATACGAGTACGCGGGCTCTTTGATGCTGGAACTGTCTATCGCCCGCCACCCCGAAAAAACGCCCGAGCAATTTGCCGAAGAGGCGTTTGAGGCAATTAAAAGGATATCGCGGATGTAGGATGGCAATTAAAGTTGTTTTGTGCAAACAGACAGGAATTTTGTGCAAAACCTGAAAGACAATCGGGTGTATAATATAGCCGTTTGACAAAACTTTACCCGAGGTACCTAAATGAAAGTTATCGTTACGAAAGATTATGGCGAGATGAGCCGCAAGGCTTTTGAAATAATGCGTTTGATAGTATCCGAAATCCCCGACGCCGTTTTGGGACTTGCCACCGGTTCGACGCCGATGGGAATGTACGACCTGATGGCGGAGGACTACAAAAAAGGCGGAATAAGCTATGCCCGCGTGCGTTCGGTCAATCTGGACGAATATGTCGGTCTTGCCGCCGACGACGTCAACAGCTATGCCTATTTTATGGACAAAAATCTGTTCAGCCGTGTGGATATCGACAAAAAAAACACCTTTCTGCCCTGCGGCACCGCCCCCGACGAGCAAAAGGAATGCGACCGCTATAACGCTCTATTAAAAACGCTTGACCGGGACATACAGATTCTTGGCATAGGCTCAAACGGGCACATAGGATTCAACGAGCCGGGCACGCCCTTTGACAGCGAGACGCACGTCGTAAATCTTACCGAAAACACCATAAAGGACAATTCGCGCCTGTTCGACAGCATTGATCGCGTGCCGAAAAAGGCCTACAGCATGGGCATAAAAAACATTCTCGACGCAAAAAAAATAGTCGTCATGGCGTCGGGCGAGCACAAGGCGAAGGCGGTTTACGATATGCTCAACGCCGATATTTCCGTCGCCTGCCCGGCAACGGCACTGCGGACGCACGGTGATGTTACGCTTATAGCCGACGAGGGCGCCGCGCAGCTGCTTAAATAATGGCAGCAAAACTCCGTCGCGTCGAGATTTTATTTGCGCAAAAGACAGCGGCGGAAAAGGCACCGTTGCACGGCGCAAAAGACCGTATAAAATAATTTTATATACATAAACAAAAAAAGGCTAACGAAAAAGGCGTTAGTCTTTTTAATTGTCTTAAATATCCCTAAAAAAGCGGCAACGGACGGTTTTTATCGTAGATTTACGACCTTAGTTTTACTATGATGTCCTGCGGATAGTCGCCCATCTTTTCGCCGAAAAGCTTGATGCCGCCTACGTTTTTGGCGTCCTTTTTTACGCCGATTTTTAGCGAGATGTAGGGGTGGGAGGATATGTTCAGCTGCTGCATGGTTACGCTGCTTATCTGTCTGCCGTTGAAGAATGTGCCCTTGTCGTCTATACGCCAGCTGGTCCATATACCGTACTGAGTGTTGTTAAGCGGCCAGAAGGGAGGATTGAGCTGACCGCGGCGTTCGCCGAAGTCCCCGGGGCTGGTCCATGTGCCCACTTCGACGTCGTTAATCCACATGGTGATGTCGGATTTGTGGTCGTTGCGGTGGCAGGGCACTTCCGAACACGCTTCGAAGGAGATGAGCATCTCTTTAAGCGGCATTGTGACGGAATGTTTGGTTATGCGCCATTCCAGCGCGCCGCTCGTAAACCATATAAGCTGCGCTTTTATGCGGTCGGGACTGAAAAAAATGTCGGTGTCGTCCACGGGGCCGATATAGTTGGCAGTGCTTACCATGCCGCAGGGAGCGGTGATATCCTCATAGGCCGAAAAGGACGAAACCTTGATTTTTTTGACTATTTCATGCGGGTGTCCGTCTCCGCCGAGGTCGTCCGCGACGGTGGAAATTTCCAGATTGTCGTAGGTGCGGCGGCATAGGCGCGTCCGTCCTTTTGTTCTTAATATATTATCTCCGTGGAAATCAGCGCGGCGTTTTCCAGAATTCTGACGTTTAGCGCGGTGGAGGAAACGGGTTGCGACAATGCCTCGGCCAGCTCGGAAATGCTCATGCTGTAGTTTTTTAATATTCTTAGAATGTTGATGCGTATTTCGGACGACAGCGCCTTGGCAATAAGCAAAAGGTTTTCTTTGTTTTCGATGGAAAGATTTAATCTTGACTGTGCCATAATAATAAAGTATAACATTTTTTGTGCGCTCGTGTCAATAAAAACGACGCTAAGCTGCGGGTTTATCGTAAGAATAAGGTGTTTTGGTCAAAAACGCGTCACATCCTGTTGGTGTGCGATTCGTAACAGCGGTTGCGGAAGGCCGTGGGAGAGCAGCCGCTGCGCGCGCCGAAAAACTTGATAAGCGCGTTTTCGTCGTCAAAACCTGTGGCGGCGGCAATTTCTTTAAGCGACATGAGTGTGGTTTGCAGCAGCCCCGAGATGCAGTCCATGCGCTGCCGGTCGATGAATTTTTTTAAGGACAGGCCGCAGTTTTTGATAAACACGCGCGAAAGATAATCGGCGTTGTAACCGAAGTGGCGCGCAATATCGCTTACTTTGGGGGCGGAGGCGACGTTGATGCGAATGTACTCGCGCACATCGTAAAACAGCTTGTTTTTTTCCGCCCCGGAATACTTTTTTTCCAGCAGAAACGCCGCCAGCATGCATTCGATCTGAGCTTTGTCCGCGCCGGTCTTTGCCAGATGGTTGAGTTTTGCGAAAAACGACACGCAGCTGTAAAAATCGGAGACGCGGAGAGTTTTTTGGCACAGACGTTCGCTGTTTACGCCGTAAAAGTGCAGCCAATAAAAGCTTATTTCGTCGCTTTCGGCATAGCCGCCGTGCGCATATTCGGGGGAGAGCAGCAGCAAATCGCCCCGTTCTAACGCGTATTTAACGCCGTTTTCTTCGATGTACGCGCTGCCCTTGACGACAAAAATTATCTCGTGCGTAGCCGTGCGGATATGCGGGTGCGTCCAGCCCTTTTCGCCGACGAACAGCCCCATATTCGAAAAGTTCATGCTTGCGTTTTCGTCTATTGTAATCATGTCGGATTTTACCACCTATTGACGGGTTTTACCATTGTGTAATATTATAAAACGTATTATAATAATATCATAAAACGGGAGGAAAAGCAATAATTATGCAAAAAGTAAAAAATATTTCCTTTGAAAACGTCACGTTTGACGGCGGATTTTGGAAGTCGAGATATGACCTCAACAGATTTGTAAGCCTTGAGAGCGTTTATAAGCGCTTTGAGGAGACGGGCAGATTTGACGCGCTGCGGTTTAATTACGAAAAAGGCAAAAAACCTTTTCCGCACATATTTTTCGATTCGGACGTCGCCAAATGGATAGAGGCGGTGGGGTATCTCATAATAAAAAACGGCGGTATGGAAGAGCAGCAGAAGATAATCGACGCTCTCGTGGACGATATGGCGGAGCATCAGCTGGAAAACGGATATCTAAATTCGCATTTCATTCAGATAGAGCCGCAGAACATTTTCAAAAACCGCGGCGATCACGAACTGTACTGCGCCGGGCACCTTATCGAGGCGGCGGTGGCATATGACAAGGCGACGGGCAAACACAAATTTCTCGACGTGATGAAAAAATACGTAGATTGCATAGAAAGGGCGTTTATCACCCAAAAAACGGCGGCGTTCCACACCTGCGGTCACGAAGAGATAGAGCTGGCGCTCATAAAGCTGTACGACTATACGGGGGTGAAGAAATACCTCGATATGGCGATGTTCTTTATCGACGAACGCGGCACCCGCAACGAGCCTTGGAGCAACGAATGGAATACTAATTACGATCAGAGCGCCGTACCGGTGCGCAGTCTGGAGCGGGCGGAAGGTCATGCGGTGCGCGCAGTATATCTTTATACCGCAATGAGCGAGGCGTACGTTCACACGGGCGACGAACAGCTGCTGGCGGCGTGCAACAGGCTGTTTGACGACATCACTCTTAGAAAAATGTACATAACCGGCGGCATAGGTTCCGCCAAAAACGGCGAGGCGTTTACGGTGGCGTACGACCTGCCCAATCTCGAAGCGTATTCGGAGAGCTGCGCGGCTCTGGGACTGCAACTGTTTGCGCTTTCCATGCAGCAGACGGGACCGGACGCCCGCTATGCGGATGTGATAGAACGCGTCATGTACAACAATATGCTGTCCAGCACTTCCTTGGACGGCAAGGCGTTTTTTTACGAAAACCCCCTCGAAATTTATCTCGCGGACGTCGACAAAGAAAGGCACGTCCTGCCCGAACGCAGAACGCAGCTGCCCATTCGCCACAGGCTCGAAGTGTTTAATTGTTCCTGCTGCCCGCCCAACATCAACAGAATTTTCGCGCGGGTGGGAGACTTTTTCTTCTCCGAGACGCAGGACGCGCTGGTGGTCAATCAGTATGCCTGCCTTACGCTCGCAAACGACAAGGCCGACATAAAAATGATTACCGATTATCCCGTGAGCGGCACAATAAAGTTTGAGATAGGCAAATGCGCATACAAGAAAATTATGCTGAGAAAGCCCTTCTGGTGCGATAACTTCACGCTC
>USEG01000050.1 GCA_900553555.1 uncultured Clostridia bacterium | reverse complement strand
AGACAGTGCTTATGCTTGGTGATGATGTGCAGAATAAGACGATTCCGCTTATACTGTGTGCTGAGGAAAATGTTGTAGGTAATCACGGAGCTACAATCGGTGAGCTCGATGAGGAAACATTGTTCTATTATGCTTCAAGAGGCATTGATAAGAAGAACGCTGAGGATATAATGACTAAAGGAAGAATTGAAGTTATTATAAGAAAGATTAATGACGAGGACACAGAAAAGCTTGCAGAGGAGCAGCTTGAAGAAGTGTTGCAGTAATGGAGGCAGTAATGGAGATTAAAGAGCAGAAAGATTATAGAAAAGGACTTTCCGCTTCTTATGCAGGACAGGACAATATATATTGATAATGCGGCAACAGCACAGAAGCCACAGTGCGTAATTGATGCTGAAAGCAGATTTTATGAGGTTAATAATGCCAATCCTCTCCGTGGCTTTTATCCATTAAGTCTTGCCGCTACTAAGGAATATGAGGATGCAAGGGAGGTTGTAAGACAGTTTCTTAATGCGGACTCTGATAAGGAGATAATCTTTACAAGAAATACAACAGAAAGCCTTAACCTTGTTGCATACAGCTATGGTATTAATAATCTTAAGGCTGGAGATGAAATAGTTGTAGACTTAGGAAAAGTTGAAAACTTAAATAATATTTATATTTTTGGCGCATGCCGCGCTCAAAACCGCGCGCAATTCCGATATATCGTACGGATAAAGACGGGAAATTTTCAGTATCCGGACAAACGTGATAAGAATTTTGCAATTTTTACAGATAAAAAACTGACAGACGTTAAAAATATATGCAATTGTCGACTTGCAAAAAAGCGCGATAAGTAGTATAATATTTATCGGCGGTTACAACGGCGTTTTACGGAGGAGCGATGAAAAGCATTTATACATATTACAAAGAGCGGCTTATAGAAATAGGCGGAAAGAACAGGAGTTTATATATCCGTTCTTTGGGAAAGAAAACCGGATACGACCTCGGACGACTTTTTGTCGGGGATGACGCGCGCGCCGAAGAATTTTTCGACTTTCTCTGGTCGGGAAGACGCGACGCATTGACAGTCATCTCTCCCAAGATTTCGGCCTTAAAAAAGATATTTGCCGCCTGTGCGGACGCAGCTGCGGACGATAAGCGCCGCAAAAGTCCTACGTTTGTCTCCTTGCTGGAAAAAGAAGCCGACTACATAAGCGCCTTAAAACATGAGGCGGAGGACGTGGAGAAGGAGACGGGGCGTTACGAGTTGTTTGTGGGCTATCCCTTCGTGTGCGGCGTCGTAAAAGACCTGCCGATAAAAGCTCCGCTTATATTTTTCCCGGTGGAAGTGGAGATTTCCGAGCGCAATACGGTGACGATTTGCGCCAAGCGCGGCGAACGCGTGCGTCTCAATCAGGCGCTTATATTCGCCTATGCCCAGGCGAAAAATCTGGATCTGGACGAAATGGAAACCGACTTTGACAACTTGCGCCGGGCGGGATTGAGCGACGAAAAAGCCGTTTTGTCATACCTTAAAAAATACGGCATTAACCTGCGGCTTTCCGACAAAGAAAAACTGACGCCTTTTTCCTCTCTTTCCGACCAGGACGGCGGCGCTTTGACGATTAAAAAATCGTGCGTTCTCATGCGTCACGCGCTGGCAAATTCCATTTACAGCGATTATTCCGCTTTGGAACGCAGCCACATGACCAACGACGCCATAACTGAGCTGTTTAATTTAAAGCCGTCGCGCTCGAAACGCGCCAAAAAGGCCAAGGACCGCAATTGCTACTGCATAAGCGATTTGGATTACGCGCAGCACAACGTAGTGGAAAAGGTGTCCGATTACGGCAACATGGTCATATACGGACCGCCCGGAACAGGCAAGTCCCAGACAATAGTCAATCTCATTTCGGACGCGCTGTGCAAAGGCAAGAGAGTGCTTGTCGTGTCCCAGAAAAAGGCGGCGCTGGACGTGGTTTTCAACCGTCTGGGAGCCCTAAATTCCAAGGCCATGTTTGTGGTGGACCCCGTTAAAGAGCGCGCAGATTTTTACGCGCGTTGCAATGCTCGGCACGAAGAAGTGATGAGCAAGCGCGTCGAGGACAATTATAGCTACTACAACGAAACCGCCCGTAGGCTGGATCACGAGATCGCCCGTCTAAGGGAGATTTCGGACGCATTCGAGCGGGACAACGGATTCGGAATAAGCCTTATCGATATGTATTACGGCTCCTTTATTCCCGGAAAGGACAGCGACGAATACACTATTTATACGGCGATGCTCAAAGATAAGACGCTAAGGACCATGGACTATCCCACCATGCGCGGAGCGGTGGACACGCTGCTCGCCCGCGACAAGACGGAGATATACTACAATTTCGTCGAAAAGAAAAAGACCAATCCGTTTATTCAGCATTTCCGGCCCGATCTTTCGCTGGATACGCTGGTGCAGGCCAGGAGAAAATTTTCGCTGCTTGCCCGCACGCGCAAGGAAGTTTTCGATGAGGCGGAATATCCCTTTGCCCAGCAGATAATAGCGCATTACGACAAGCTTTCCGATAAAAACAACGAAAACGCATTTATACGGATGCTCGCCGGGTTCGAATATCCGTCGGAAGAAAAATTTCTGCGCGTCAGCCGCGTGGTTTTTCCGCTTTATCCCGTTGCCAAAGCGCGCATGAGCGGCAAGGAAAAAGAGCTGCGCCAAAAGTACGAAAAAACCAAAAAAGCCGTCGACGCCTTTGTTAAAGATTATGAATTTTTAAGCGAGGTGCTGACGAAAGAAGGGTACCGCATGGCGCTAAGCGGGCTTTTCGAGCGCAACGAGAAGGTCTTTGCAAATCTCAAAGCGGCTTTTAGCGATTACGTCAAAGTAAACGACGTCGCAGTCAGTCTCAACAATTTCAGCGCCGCCGAAAAGCATATTCTCAATTTTGCTTACGGCATTTCTTCCGACTACGAACATTTTCGCAACGCCATAGTCAAACTGCTCCCTCTGCGCATCTATTACGAGATAATAAATTGCGAGCGCGACAGAAAGGAAGAACTGTCCGAAACGGTGGACTTCGAAAATATCAAGGCGAGAATAAACACTCTTACGGGCGAACTGGCGGTGATAAGCAAGAAAATATGCGAAAATTCCTTTGTCGCCGAATACAAAACGCTTAACGAAACGCGCGAAGACGCCAAGGACTATCTCTATCAGATATCCAAAAAACAAAAGCTGTGGTCGCTTAGGCACACTATGGAAGTGTTCGGCAGTTATCTTCTTACGCTTTTTCCCTGCTGGTTGCTTTCGCCCGAAAACGTATCGTCCATTCTGCCGCTTAAAAAGAATCTTTTCGATTTGGTATTGTTTGATGAGGCCAGCCAGGTGTTTATCGAAAATACCGTGCCGGCAATAATACGCGGCAAAAACGTAGTGGTGGCGGGCGACGCGAAACAGCTGCGCCCCACGGCTACCTTTATGCGCCGGTATATGGGCGGGGCTGACGACGACGACAATCTGCCCATGCAGGCGGCGCTGGAAGTGGAAAGTCTTTTGGACCTGGCGATAGCGCGTTTCGACAACGCCAATCTTACCTATCATTACCGCAGCAAACTGCGCGGGCTCATCGACTTTTCAAACAAGGCGTTTTACGACGGCATGCTGCATATTTCGCCGGATATAAGCCGTTCTTTGCGAAACAGGGCCATCGAGCGCATACGCGTAAACGGCACCTGGCAGGACCGCAAAAACGTCGCCGAGGCAAACGAAATAGTGGCGCTTTTAAAAAAGCTGTTTAAGAAGCGTTCAAGCGACACGATGGGCATAATAACTTTCGGCAGCGAGCAGCAGTCGTGCATAGAAGACGTCATCGAAAAGGAGTGCGCCGCAAACGCCCAATTCCGCACCGACTATATCCAGGCGGTAGGCAGGAAGGAAAACGGACAGGACGTAGGGCTGTTTATCAAAAATATCGAAAACGTTCAGGGCGACGAGCGGGACATAATAATATTCAGCATAGGTTACGCGAAGGGCGGCAACGACAAAGTGGCGACGCATTTCGGTGCCTTGTCCATGGACGGCGGAGAAAACCGGCTTAACGTTGCGGTGACGCGCGCCCGTAAAAAAATATACGTCGTCACCAGCATAGAGCCGGAAGATCTCAAAGTGGATTCGTCCAAAAACAACGGACCCAAACTGTTCAGGTCATATCTGACGTACGCGCGCGCCGTTTCAAACGGCAATGCTGCGGAAATAAACGCCGTTCTCGACGCCATGTGTCCGCCTCCCGCCACGGTGGGAAGGGCCGAACTTACCGTGCCCGTCGAGCAGCAGATAGCGCAGAAACTGCGCCGGCTGGGCTACGAAGCGGATACAAACCTGGGCAGCGGAACAAACAGAATTTCGGTCGCCGTGTACGAAAAGCGCAGGGACAAGTACATTTTGGGTATTCAAGTGGACAAAGTGCTGTACGCCGCTCACGAAACGCCGCTGGAACGAGACGTATACGCCTGCAAGTTCCTGGAGCAGAAAGGCTGGAACGTAATGCGCGTATGGAGCCGCGACTGGTGGCACAACTCGCACGAGGTCACGCAGCGCATATTGCGCCGTCTCGAAAGCGTATCGACGCACACGGCGGTCAAACCCGACGCTCAGCCGTAAAAAAGAAAAAACGCGTTATTGGAGGCAGTTGCGGAACATTCCATCTGTCACCAGTACGCTACCGGCAGACCGGACGGCGACGACGCCGAAAAACTCCGCGATTTTGCCCGCCAGATTGCAATTAAAATGGAGGCGGACACAGTCTTGACGTCGGAAATTCCCGGCAACAGGCCCTATAAAAAGGCGGGAGGAGCGCCGCTTGTTCTCAAGGCCGACGGCAAATGCAACGGCTGCGGAGCATGCGCAAAAGAGTGCCCGGTCCGCACGATTGATATTTCCGATCCGAAATCTACGGACGCCAAAAAGTGTATCTCCTGTATGCGCTGCATAAAAGTATGCCCGCAGCACGCCCGCAGCGTAAACAAGCTCATGGTTGCGGCCGCTGCCATGGCGCTCAAAAAGGCGTGCTCCGTGCGCAAGGAATGCGAGTTTTATCTGTAAGAGCGGGGGCGTGAATGCCGCTGTAGGCGGTAAGAAAGACAGCGCCGTCAAAAGCTTATTGCTGCGGTTTCGCTTTGCGCCCGTGCCGGCTGTTGCGGCGGCTAAAAAAGATCCCGTTGTTGCACTTAGGACGGAATAAAACCATTTGCGTTGTAACCATTGAATACGGAGTAAAGAAAATGTTTTTTATCCTTGTGTTTTTGTTTATGTTCGGCTCGGTTGCGGGCTGGGTGCTGGAACTTTTTTTCCGCCGCATTTTCAGTATGAAAAAATGGATAAATCCCGGATTTTTAAACGGTCCGTATCTTCCCATGTACGGATTCGGAACGGTGATTTTATACGCAGCGTGTTTTATACCTATGCCGCGCTGGGGCATAGTAATTTTCCTGTTTGTCGCGCTGACATTGCTTGAATACATTACGGGTCTTATTTTTATTAAAGGCATGAAAATCAAACTGTGGGACTATTCAACGCAATGGGGCAATATTCAGGGCATTATTTGCCCGCTGTTTTCCGTATTTTGGGGCGTTATTGCGGCGATTTTCGTCTATTTATTGTTCAACCCGCTCAAAGGTATGGCGGAGTGGGCGGCGGGCAGCATGCCGATGGTGTTTGTGCTCGGCGTGTTTTACGGCGTATTTTTCGTTGACCTTTGCATAAGTTTCAACGTATCGCTCAAAATCCGCAAGGCCACCCGGCAGCTGAAAGTCGCGGTGCATTACGAAGAACTTAAGGCGGCGATAAACGAGCGCCGACAAATGAAAAAACAGCACAAGCGATTTTTATTCCCCTTTGCGGGCGCTTCGTTCCGCGATAGCGTAAACGATTGGTACGCCAAAAAGAAGGAGGCAATTCGCGCCGCAATGGCAAAGAAAGCAACCCGGAAAAAAGAAAGTAACGAAAAGGACAATTTAAACGAATAGGTCGGGTGGCCGAAACCAAAAATAAACATTGCGTCGGCCATACTATTTAAAACGGAAAAAGGTACGGTTGACGCGGCCGCGCGGACGGACGACGGGCATAGCAGGTAAAAAAGGCGTCTTGTCGCGGGCTAAGAATTTATGAAATCATTAAACGTGAATAAAAAAAGGAGGTTTGTATGAAGAACGTTGTTTTACGCATATTATGGACCGTTTTGGGCGCGCTTATGATTATTGCGGCATAATATGTCTGGCGGTTCCCGGCATAACGGAGGTTACCGTGGCGATTGCCTACGGCGTTATACTGCTGGTTTCCGGCATCGCAGACATAGTGATTTTTGCCGTATGGGGACCGCAGATGTTCGGTGCCGGATGGCTGCTGCTCGACGGCATACTCACGATTTTGCTGTCGCTGTTTTTGTTGTTTAATATGGGGTTCACCGCCCTTGCCCTTCCGTATATTTTCGGAATGTGGGTCATGTTCTCGGGCATAAGCAAGTTTGTAAACTCCTTCGATCTGCGCCGTTTCGGCGTGCGCGGTTGGGGCTGGATAATGGCGCTATAGGTCAGGTCCCGGGTTCGGTGGGACATGTATTTTTCGTCGTCGCGATGACGGCTGTCGGGTTTGCTATTATCTATGTTCTCAACGCCGTAATCGACAAAAAGACCAATCCGCAGGTCAAGCATATCGACAAAAACCACCCCAAGACGGCGGACCG
>USEG01000049.1 GCA_900553555.1 uncultured Clostridia bacterium | reverse complement strand
CGCCGCTAAACGCGGCGCAATCGAAAAAAGCTTTGCCGGTCTTCCAAACGCCCCGACGCGTTATGTAAATGCAGATGATTTTGTTGCCGGTGGATAAAAGCGCGTTTGCCGCCTGTACGCCCGTCGCTATGCTGATATTGTGTTCGCAGCTTTTTCCGCCGAAGATTACGGCAATATTCATGATTACCGCCGTTAAATCAGCCTTTTTATTTATATGCGCGGTCAAATTGACGGGTGACAAAAGCGGCAGACTTAAATTTAGGCGAAAAAAAACGCCGCACGGGAAAATGCGGCGGAAAGGACGTAAGGAATCGCATACGGCTGTTAATATAAGGGCGTCTTTTGTTGAGATTGCAAGCATAGCCCGGCGGCTAAACCCTGTCGGTGCTGCCCAGCCCGCCGCTCCTTAACACCGATGCGTCGTCGTCTTCCGTAAGAAAGTAAGACATGATTATGCCCTGAGCAAAGGCGTCGCCTTTTTTTACGGTAAGAGTATTTTGTTTAAGCGAATCGTTGGTTATCTTGATAAAAATATGCCCCTGGTTTTCGGCACGGCAGTAGTCCGCGTCTATTATTCCGACGGTGTTGTCCAGCTGCAGGCGGTACTTAAAGCCCAGGCTGCTGCGCGGCGCGACCAGCAGAAATTTGTCCTCATCCAGAATTACGCGTACGCCGGTGGGAATTTTTATCGACTGTCCCGGTTCCAAAGTAAAGGCAAAGGGCGAAAAAAAGTCGTAGCCGGCGCTGAGGCGAGTGGCGCGCTTAGGCAGTTTTATGTCCGAGTAACGCGCTTTGCCTTCAAAGTCTTTGTCGAATTGTTCTTGCGAAATTTTTAGGAATTGATTCATGATAAGGGCTCCTTTTTTGATTGAATGATACAAAATATTTATACCGCAACGCGTTTTTACAACTAACAATGCCGCTGTTTTTGCACAATTTTTTATGGCGAACAAGGTCTTTATTTTTTGCGGGACAGCTTAAGTTCTGCGGGCGGGTATCCGAAGTGCGACTTAAACGAGCGGAAGAAGGTGGTGTAGTCTTCGTATCCCGCTTCAAGCGCGCTTTCGGCGATGGACTTGCCCCGGGAGACAAGCTGCCGCACAAGGAAAAGGCGCTTTATCCTCATGTATTGCATAAGCGGAATGTCCATGTCCTTCTTAAACGCGTGTTGCAGCGCCGAGCGCGAGACAAACAGCGCGTCGGCTATCTGGTCGGTGTTGCGTATGCCGCTCAGATTTTCCGAAATATATCTGACGGCTTTTGCGCTGATTCTGTCGCTTTGATATGCCGAGGGCGGAGCGGGCGGCACGCCCACCGTGTTGAGAAACGCCCACGTCAGCGCCGAACGCACCAGCTGCGGCATGTAGGCGTCGGGAAGCGACAGACATTTTTCCGAAAACCGGGACATGACGGCGGAAAAGTCGGAGTAGTGGTCTTTTTCGAAAAATTCCGTCTTTTTGACCGTGTCGGACAAAAAAGTACTGTCGCCGAAAAACCGGGCGTCGAAACTGAATACTATTCTCCGGTAATTTTTCTGCCGGTAGTTTTTGAGAAAATGGTATCTCCCGGGCGCAATGAGCACCGCGTCGCCGCCGCGCACTTCGTACGTCATATCTTCCACGACATATTCTCCGTTTGCGTCGACGAAAAACAACAGTTCGTACCAATCGTGGCAGTGCTTTTTGAACGAGTCGTTTTTAATGTCGTTCATGGCGACGAAATCCATGCGCATGCCGTCGCAGATGAAATTTTTCAGTAATCGTTTTTCCACGGCATTATTATATATCAAAATTGCGCAAAATGCAATCTTTTTTTGCAAAAGACAGCATTTGCCATTGCAAAATTTTATTTTAGGCGCTATAATATAAAAAAACAATCGGAGGTAACGGAAAATGCAGATAGGAGCGCAGTTATTTTCGGCGAGAAATTATCTTAAAGACGAGGCGGGAATAGACGCGGCTTTCCGAAAAGCCAAAGAGGCGGGATATGAGTGCGTGCAATATTCGGGTGCGCCCGACGGCGGCGATTTTTGTCCCGAAACGCTTAAAAAAATCATCGATAAGTACGAAATGCCGGTAAAACTCACGCATATCGCCTTTGAACGCCTGTGCGACCAGACGCAGAACGAAATAAAAAAGCATCTGGCCATCGGCTGCAAAAACATAGGCCTGGGCATGATGCCCCGCGAGTGCCTGTTCGACATGGACAAACTAAACAAGTTTATCGGCGACGTCAGGGTAATTATCGACAAGCTGGGAGAAAAGGGGTGCAAGTTTTTTTATCACAACCACCACATAGAGTTTTACAAACTGCCTATAGGCGTAACGGTATTCGACTATTTGCTGGCAAAGCTGCCCGATCTTAATATTACGCTGGACACGCACTGGGTGCAGCGCGGCGGAGCGGACGTTGTGGACACGATAAAGAAATGCGCGGGTCGACTGGAATGCGTCCATCTCAAAGACTATATTATAAACGACAAGCTGGAACCGGCGTTTGCCGCGGTGGGAGAGGGCAATATGAACTGGAGTAAAATACTGCCGGCGTTTGAGGCGGCCGATACGCCTTTGTGGAGCAGGACGACGCGCCTGACCTGGGCGAACCCTTCGACTACCTTAAAATAAGCCGCGTCAATCTTAAAAGCATGCGCTACTAAAAAAGTAAGCCATAAAGGAGAAAACCATGCCAAAAATAAAATTGTGCGCCTTTGCCGACGAGAGCGGCGCCAAGGCGGAAGTTCAAATAGACAATCTGCTTAAAAACGGCGTTTACGCAGTGGAGATGCGCAGCTGCGACTCGATAAACGTCAGCGAGTTTACCCAGGACAAGGCGGCGGAAGTTTACGAAAAGTTTGCGTCCCAAGGCATAGAGATATGGTCTTTGGGTTCGCCGCTGGGCAAAATAGATATTTCCCAGCCTTTCGAGAGGCATTTCGATATGCTAAAAAGGCTCGTAAAGACGGCGCATATAATGAAAACGAATAAAATACGCATGTTTTCGTATTTTGTCAAACGGCAGGACTACGCCGCAATGCAGGACGAGGTTTTGTCGCGCATGAAAAAACTGTGCGATTACGCCGCGTCGGAAGACGTCGTCTTATGCCACGAAAACGAGTCGGAAATATTCGGAGCCACGGTGGACAACTGTCGATTGCTGCTGGACGCCCAGCCGCGTTTAAGACAGGTTTACGACCCCGCGAACTTTCTCATGTGGGACGAAGACATTGCGTACGCGCTGGACAAACTGTACGGCGACGCCTATTATTTTCACATAAAAGACGTTGTAAAAAGCCAAAAGTGCATCGTGCCGGCGGGATTCGGCGACGGCAAGATAGAGGAGATGGTAAGACGGCTTGACAGAGACGCCACTTTTACCATCGAACCGCATCTGCACATATTCGGCGGATATGCGGATATAGACAAAAAACAGCTTAAAAACAAGTTTACTTATGCCGACCAGCCCTCTGCATTTGCGGCTGCGGTGGCGGCGTTTAAGGATATTATGGCAAAATGCGGATACATCGAGGAGGCAAAAGGAATATGGACAAAGTGAGATTCGGAGTGGTGGGCGTAGGCAACATGGGGTCGTCGCACGCCCGTTCTTTGGCGAAAGGCCTGGTAAAAAACGGCGTTCTTACGGCGGTGTGCGACATCAATCCCGATAAAATCGAGGCGCTTAAAGGCGATATCGACCCGTCGGTGGCAAAATTTTCGGACGCAAGGCAAATGTTTGACAGCGGCCTTGTCGACTGCGTCATCATCGCGGTGCCGCATTATCTGCACCCCGAGCTATCCATTGCCGCGCTTAACGCCGGGCTTAACGTCGTATGCGAAAAACCCGAAGGCGTTTATACAAAGCAGGTAAAACAGCTTAACGACGCGGCGTCCAAATCGGACAAGATTTTCGCGCTCATGTTTAATCAGCGCACCAACCCCAGCCACATCAGGCTGCGCGAGATGGTTGCGTCGGGCGAGTTGGGACAGATAAAGCGCCTAAACTGGATAATTACGACGTGGTACCGCACGCAAAGCTACTACGACAGCGGAACGTGGCGCGCTACCTGGACGGGTGAAGGCGGCGGCGTTTTGTTCAACCAGTGTCCGCATCAGCTGGACCTGCTGCAATGGATAATGGGCGAATCGCCGACTAAAGTGCGGGCTTTTTGTCATTTCGGAAAGTGGCACGACATCGAAGTGGAAGACGACGTGACGGCATATATGGAATTCCCCTGCGGAGCGACGGGATGCTTCATCACCTCCACGGGCGACACTCCGGGCACCAACCGGCTGGAAATTCTGGGCAGCAAAGGAAAAGTAGTGTACGAAAACGGCGTCATCACAAACTATAAGCTGGCGTGCGACGAACGGGAGTTTGTCGTTGAGGCGAAGGACGGATTCAGCGAGCCCGACAAGACGGTGACAACGACAAAAATTCCCAATCCCGAACTAAGCGAACACAACCGCGTGCTAAACAACGTAGCAAACGCTATTTTGGGAAAGGAAAAGCTGTTTATAGACGGCAGAGAGGGCATAATGGGCGTTGAACTGGCCGACGCAATGCTGCTGTCGACGTGGCTGGATAAGACTGTTTTGCTGCCCGTTGACGACGACCTGTATTTGTCCGAGCTCAATAAACGCCGCGCAACGTCGCGCCGAAAGGAGGGTACGGACCGAGTAATGTCTTTGGACAATTCGTTTTCCGATAAAAAATAATATGAGAGTATGTATTATAGGAACGGGCGCGATTAGCGGCGTGCACGCGTCCGCATTAAAGTCAATTAACGCGCAAATTGCCGCCGTGTGCGATGTCGACGCAAAAAAAGCGTACGATTTTATAAGAAATAATGATATAGATTGTCCGGTCTATGAAGATTACAAGGAAATGCTGTCAAAGACGCGGCCCGACGCGGTGCACATACTTACGCCGCATTACCTGCATGCCGAGATGGCGCTTTTCGCGCTTTCCGAGAACATAAACGTCTTGTCCGAAAAGCCCGTTTGCATAAACTTCGACCAGCTTAAAGCGCTGTTAAACGCGGCAAAGCAGTCAAAGGCGCAGTATGGCGTGTGCTTTCAGAACCGCTATCTTTCCGCCAACCGTAAGGCTTACGACTTTGTGTCGAAGTCCAAGGTTTTCGGAGCGGACGGAGCAGTGGTGTGGAGCCGTGACGCAAAATATTATGCGTCTGGCGAGTGGCGGGGCAAGTGGGCCACAGAAGGCGGCGGCGTGCTGATAAACCAGTCCATCCACACGCTGGATCTCATGGTGCACGCTCTCGGCAGGCCCGTAAAGGTGACCGCCTCCATAAAAAACGTTCATTTACGCGACGTCATAGAAGTGGAGGACAGCGCCGAACTATTGCTGTATTATCCCGATTTTACGGCAAAATTCACGGCGACAACGGCGGCAAAAGGCAGCTATCCGGTGGTCACGAACTTTTACACCGACGCCGGTATAGCGGAAACGCGCGGCGACGAGTTTACGCTTTCGGGAGAGAAAAGCGGCGGCGACGACGCCGGGCATATAGGCAAGGCCGAGTGGGGCGCCGGACACGCTATGCTTGTAGAGGACTATTATTCATGTCTTGCCGCGGGGAAACCCGTAAACTGCGGCATTGACGGCTGCGTCGATACAATGCTCACGGTGTTTGCGGCATATCTTTCGGCGCGGCGCGGTCAGCCGGTATTTTTGGAGGAATTGTCTTTATGAAAATGACATTCAGGTGGTACGGCGAAAGCGACAGTATTCCGCTTAGCTATATCCGTCAGATACCCGGTATGAGCGGGGTGGTGACGGCTGTTTACGACGTTCCGGTGGGACAGGAATGGCCCTTGGAAAGATTATTAAAATTAAAGGAAATGTGCAGCGCCAACGGGCTGGAAATGGAGGTCATCGAATCCGTGCCGGTGCACGAGGACATCAAACTCGGGCTGCCTTCACGCGATAAATATATCGATGCGTACTGCCGTAACATAATAAACTGCGGCAAGGCGGGCGTAAAATGCATCTGCTATAATTTTATGCCGGTGTTCGACTGGGTGCGTACCGATCTTGCCTTCGTGCACGACGACGGTTCGGTCGGCCTTAAATACGACGCGCGCGAAATAAGAGGTCTGGACGCGAAAAATCTGCATTTGCCCGGCTGGGACGAGAGCTATTCGCCGCAGCAGTTGCAGGCGCTGTTGGACGCGTACAAAGAGGTGGACGAGAACAAGCTTTTCGATAATATGGTGTATTTTCTAAAAGCCGTCATGCCCGCCTGCGAAAAGGCGGATGTAAGTATGGCGGTGCACCCCGACGATCCGCCGTGGAACATATTCGGACTGCCGCGCATAATAAGCCGCGACGAGCAGCTGGAAAAGCTGTTTGCAGCCGTGCCCGACAAGCACAACGGGCTCACTCTGTGCACCGGGTCGCTGGGCGCGGACGAAAACAACAATCTGCCCGCTATGGCGGAAAAGTACGGCGACAGAATATATTTCGCCCATCTGCGCCAGATAAAACATTACGCTCCCGGCAGTTTTTATGAAAACGGGCATCTCACGTCCATGGGCGACGTGGATATGTACGCCGTCGTCAAGGCGCTTGTCAAGGCGGGCGGAAACTGTTATGTCCGTTCGGACCACGGCCGCAACGTATGGGGAGAAAACGCAAAACCGGGTTACGGACTGTACGACAGAGCCATGGGGGCGTGTTATCTTACCGGCTTGTTTG
>USEG01000048.1 GCA_900553555.1 uncultured Clostridia bacterium | reverse complement strand
GCGCGTCCAACGTGATAATGACCGAAATATTGCAGCTTGCAAAGCAGCCCGGCAGCGAAGATTATTCGGTGCGTATCGGCGGAAAAACGCTGTACGACGTCTGGAACATGGTCAAAAAGGGCGAAATAAGCTCGGTGGCGGCAAAACGCAAACTGCTGCCGGCGCTTTGGGCGTCCGACGAATCCGCGGCGCTGCTGGCGGAAAAATTAAATATAAGACGTCTCGACGAAAGTCAGACTTACAAGGCGGCCGAAAAGGTCATAGCAAAAAACGAAAAAGCCGTGCGCGAATATCTCAACGGCAGCGAAAAAGTCTTTTTTTATCTGGTGGGACAGGTCATGAAAGTCACCGAAGGCAACTGCGACCCCGACGTTGTCCACCGGGTTATTAAGGAAATATTAAATCAAAAAATCAAAACAGGAGAAAGAAAATGAAAGTTTATCGTACAGAGTACCCCAATCCGCAGTTCGAGCGCGAAAACTGGCTGTCGCTCAACGGAAAATGGGAATTCGAAATCGACAACGCAAGAGTGGGCATGGGCAAAAAGTATTGGCTGCGTTCTTCGCTGGACGGCGAAATAAACGTTCCGTTCTGCCCCGAGAGCAAGCTCAGCGGCGTGGGCAACACCGATTTTATGAGCGTCGTCTGGTACAAAAAGACGGTTACCGTGCCCGAAAGCATGCGCGGAAAACGCGTGTTTTTGCACTTCGGAGCGGTGGACTGGAAGAGTACCGTTTTTATAAACGGCGAAAAGGTGACGGAACACGTGGGAGGATATGTGCCCTTTAAGACGGAAGTGACGTCTTTCGGTGAAAAATTCGACGTCACGGTGTGCGCCGAAGACCCCGTATACGACGACAATTACGGACACGGCAAACAGTGCCCCGTTCTGGAAAGCCGCGGCTGCGACTATACCCGCACGACGGGCATTTGGCAGAGCGTATGGCTGGAAGCGGTGGGCGAACGCTACATCGAAAATTTCCGCGTCACCCCCAATGTAGACGCCTGCGAAATCATTCTGGAAGTCGAGGCGAAAGACGCATACGGAGCGGAAGTACAGGCCGTGGCGACTTACAAAGGCAAAAAGCAGGGCGAAGTGCGCTTTAAGATAGTGGACGGCAGCACAACGGTGCATATGTCTCTTGACGAATTGCACTTGTGGGAGCTGGGAAAAGGCCGTCTTTACGACTTGCAGCTCAACCTTATTTACAACGGCAAGGTTACCGACAGCGTAAAATCGTATTTCGGAATGCGCTCGGTGATGTTCGACGGCAAAAAGTTCCTTTTAAACGGCAAGTCGGTGTTCGGCAGATTTATTTTGGACCAGGGCTTTTACAGCGACGGCATATACACCGCCCCCACCACGGACAGATTCGAGCAGGACATCAGACTTTCGATGGATATGGGCTTCAACGGCGCACGTCTGCACGAAAAGATTTTCGAACCTCAGGCGCTTTATTACTGCGACAAAATGGGCTATATGGTGTGGGAAGAATATCCCAACTGGGGTTTGGACAGGACCAGTTTCGACTGCGTCAACAAGTATCTCTACGAATGGATGGAGGCCGTAAAACGCGACTACAACCACCCGTCCATAATCGGCTGGTGCGTCTTAAACGAAGTGTGGGACGCCGGCCGCCGCAGAATAAGCGACGAGGCGGTAAAAATAGCTTACTATGCCACCAAATGGTACGATAAATCGCGTCCCGTAATCGATACGAGCGGCGGTTTCCACGTCGTCACCGACACCTTCGACGTGCATGATTACGAAGGAGACCTGGATAAATTCGCCGCAAAGTACGAAAAAGGTCAGTATATTACGTTCGACAAGATTCAAAAATACGAGGGTCAGCCCTATTGGATAAGCGAGTACGGCGGAATTAAATACATTCCCTTCGGCGACAGAGACAAGGGCAGCTGGGGATACGGCAACGCCGCCGCCGACGAAGCGGAGTTTTTAAAGCGCTATTGTTCCATCACGTCCTCCATCATGAAAAATCCCGAAACATGGGCGCTGTGCTATACACAGCTTTACGACGTGGAGCAGGAGGTAAACGGCTTGTACACCTACGAGCGTAAATGTAAATTCTCGCCCGAAGGAGTAAAGGCAATTCACGACTGTACCGCCGCAAAAGCTGCGATAGAAGACTGATTTTCCGCCGCTCAGCGCATTATGCGCGCGGTTTAGAGACAACAAAGTAAGCGGGAAGACGCGTAAAGGTTTTATTTGACGCCAAATCACGTCCCTTGCGACCACAAAAGAGTCCGCCGGTATAAGGCGGGCTTTTTAATGTAAAAAATTCACGTCGTGGCAGTCAATCTTACGTCCGCGCCGCGCCCGTCACCATTGAATAGCGTTCATATATTATGCCCTTTCTGCCGCGTTCATAAGCGCTCGCCCGTCGCGCCGTGCCCGTCAGCTTATTTCAACCTAACATTGTTCTAACCGTATCTCTTGTGAGTATATAAGCACCCGCCCTTCGCGTCCATCAACACTCCGGCGCCGTCGTCGGTCATCGAAAACCTTTTGTCTGCCTTTCGCAATAATCTCGGAATCTCATTAAAAACAATAAAACCTCCAAATAAATTTACCGATACAAAGATTTTCCGCCGAGCTTTCGCCGCACGAAAGGCGGCAAGGAGTATGTTTGCCGGAACGCCGACAAACAACGCTCGCGCCGTTATCAGCCGCCACAAAACAGACCGCGCACTTGCGCACTGACAGCTTATTTTAAGCCTTTTTAAGCGACGGTTTTATTTCTGCGGAATATGTAAAAGCCAAAAGCTCATCGTTGTGCTTTACGCGCCACGAAAAATTCCTGTAAAAGATATATGCGAGCAAAAAACTTGCAATTAAAATAAAAAGCCTTAATATTATGACATACGGTTGGCATGGTTGTTTGTTATAATAAAACCGTAAAGGAGAAAAACATGGAATATTTTGCACACACCCGCGACGACGGCGGGAAGCGTTTTTGGAAAAAATATACAACCCGGAGAAATGTGTGCAGTGCAATTTGGTCACCTGCAAAGGGAAAAGGGCATATAGTAACCGCGACATTAGGGGAAGGCGGTCAAGTGCATTTATATGACCCGCAAAATAATAAGTGCGACAAAATCATGATAAAGGAGAGAGGCAAAAATGGAAAGAAAAGTAAGTAAAGGTTGGACACCACAAGAAATAAAAGCATGGATGAAAGAATTTTTTTTGGCAGATGATTTTATCGGGCCGGTTGAATGGAAAGGCTATGATGTATATGAGCCAAAGTATAAAAGGGTAAGTTATTTTTTCGGATTAAATATCCCTATAATGCTTGTAAAAGGTGATGAAGCGAGAGAAGGAACGTTTGAAGAAGGTCATGAGTTTGCTGTTTATAGGAATAAGCTAATGGGCTATGAAGATAACGATGACGACGACATAGACGAGCCTATGGAAAAGGACAATACCTTGTCCGGCAGCGGAGAATAAATACTATAAGGCAAAATAAATAAGGTGTAAAACAATGCAAGAAAAAGTCCCGACTTATGAAGAATTTTATAATGAAGTTAAAAAAGGTTTTGGTATTATTATGATGGTCTGACAGAGAAAGAAGTAGACGAATATTTAAAGTCCGAAGAAAAGAAAATAAAGCGCGATTATAAGAGCAATTTAGAAGAATTTACCGCAGGAAAGATAACATGGCGTGTATTTTTAAATGGCGGGGCAAGTGCGGTAGCGTATTGCCTGCAACTGATGTATTGACCGGACAAAGCATATTGTCGTAAAAGCTCAGCCCGCGCCGCAATAAATAAAAAAGGAGCGGCATCGACCAATAAGAGAAAGTGACTGCCGCTCCGCAAAAAGGCTTCTAATATTTTTTAATAAAACGGCACTCGGGGTAATGTTCGCAACCGAAAAAATCGCCGTATTTTCCGTGGCGCAATACAAGTTTTCCGCCGCACCGGGGACAAATGCCGCTGTCGAGATCATTTTGCATTTTTATGATGTTTTGGACGTGTTGCCGTGACGAGATATCTTCTTTGTGAGTCATAAGGGTGGCAAAAATATCTTTCATTTGTTGTGCTGACAAAATATCTTCGCCGCGTTCAAGCGTGCTTTTAAGCATTTTAAGCGGAATGACGTTGTCCGCCTTAATAAAACGCGTGTTGTTTTGTACGAAGACGATGACGGAATGTATCGGCACATTGCCGACAATTTTTTTGATTTTAACTATGTGCGCCGCGTTTTGTTTAATGGGGTTGTACAGTTTGTTTTTTACTTTGCCGTACGCCAGAACCTGTGTCCATTCCGACTGTTCTTTTGAGCCGTAAATTCTTCCTGAATAGTTTTTGGTTTCAATAACGAAAACGCCGTGGCTGTTGATAGCCACATGATCTATCTGCGACGACTTGCCGTCGGTAGCAAGGATGAGATTGTTTATGACATACTGCCGGTCTTGGACTGTGTGGCCGATGATCGAGCTTACGAGTTTTTCGCCGCGTTTACCTTTGTATAGCGGGTTCTTTTTTACAAGCGCCGCCACCGCAAAACCCGCGGCCGTAATAAGGATTATTATAGTAAAAATTATTTGTTCAACCATATCTTTACACTCGGTTAATCTCGTTTTTACATAACCTTTTGCCGAAAATTTTATTGTCGTTTTTTTCGGAAATTGGCATTAAGCCGTCGGCTTTTCGTGAATGACGCTAAACCGTAAAAAAAAAGACCACCTAAAGCGGTGGTCTTTTAAATGCTTTATCAGTCGTCGTAAGCGCACAGAACCTTGGTACCGACGAAACCGGCGATTCCGGGCAGCATACTCAGCCATGCGCCCACGGTGCAAATCGTTTGCGGGAAATGTCCGTTGGGATAGGCTTTGAGATAATATTGATAATAGTCCTTAACGTTGAAGTTGCTGTCGAGACGAATGTTCACGCCGATGCTGTAAACAAACGAGGCGGCCCAGAGCAGTATGCTCATGATCATTATTATAAGAGTGACCATACTGAGATACTTTTTGTCGAAGTTGAATCTGATTACGCCGACAGCCGCCAGCATATTGGCAAGAGAAAGCAGAATGCCCGCGCCTGCCACTACGAACATAAACGAGAAGATGACTTTATAGAATCCCGCAATATCGCCCGAACCGCTCAGTATGCAATCCCAGCCGACACCGGTGGAGAAATTCTGCGCTATTCTTTCCAGCGCGTTGGCGTTTAATATAGCCGATGCGACGTTATTGGGTCTGTTTTGGAACAGCATGGTCATCAGGTTGTCGTTACCTCTTTCGTAGATGAAGTAGGTGGAGAAGTAGAAATCAATGTTGGGCAGGAAGTACACAGCCGCGCAAACAACCAGGCAAACCGTCGCCGCGATGATATGACGCTTTTTATAGGGATAAAGAATGGAATTGTCCTGCAGTTTCATGGTCACGATGATGCAGGTAAGCGCCGCAGCCAGCCCAAGAGCAGCGATGATGAAAGGCGTTGCAGCCATTTGCGTTTCGACGCCGGTCAGCGATTTGAAGGCAAAACTGGACCAAGCCTTGGCTTGCGCCGCTACATCCGCGTTGTTGGTGGAAGTAAATTCGTAAGTGTTGAGATGGTTGACGTACGGTATATATACCACTATCAAAGCCATGGCGATTACGGCAAAACCTATATGCAGAATGTTGATGAACTTTTGGCCGAAAGAAGTGCCGTGTACATAACTCTTAAACAGCGCGAAACCGTCGATGATGGCGATGGCAAGCGCTATAAAGAGCAGGCAGTAGTTGAATATTACAAACATGGCTTCCGTTCCCAGAGGCGCTATGGGATGAGCGGTAAGCAGGCCGGAAGAAACTTCGCCCGATTCGGTGATCATTGTGTCGCCCCTGTAGTATGCCGTAAGCCCGAACAGCTGCCAGCCGAGATAAGTAACGGAATCTGCCACCGTAACTATCTGATTGTTTGTGTAAACGCCCCAAGTAATATACGGGAAACAAAGACAGATCGCCAAAATGACAAATAAAGCGATGCCCGTGAAGTAGACGATCCTTTCTTTTTTTAATGTACTACTCATATCAATCTCCTAATTAAATTTGTAACAGTACATTACAATTATAAATGATAGCGGCATGATTGTCAAGTTATTTAGCAAAGTAATGACGGCAAAAAAATAAAATTTTTATTTTTCACATAATGTTAACAAATAGGGTATTACGCCCTTTTAACGGCGATATTAAGCCGCACGCAAAGGCACTTTGCAATAAAGCGGCGGCGCAGCTTTGCCGGATAAAAGCGCGCGTTATCTTTTGAAGGGCAGAAAGTCTTCGTCGTCGTTTTTGTCGTAAATAAAGTCGTTTGCAATGAGCCCGGCGCGCATAATGGTGTCCGCGCCGTATTTGCCGCGTATTTTGTCTATCGCCCTTTCCAGACTTTCGTTTTTGCGGCGCTTGTCATCGTCGAACAAGGATAACTGCGTGCCCTTTTGTTCGTTGACAAGGTCGAAGACGCTGACGGAAATGGTGCGGAGCGGGTATTCCTCGTGCCAAATCTGCCGCATGAGCGAAGAGGCGACGCGTTCTATATCCCTTCCTGAGCAAACCGCCGATTTAAGCAGCGTTTGTTTGGAGACGTGCGACAGCGAACTGCTCCTAAGGTCCAGATGTACGCCCGAACCTCTTACGCCGGCTTTGCGCATGCGGTGCGCGATTTTTTCCGACAGATAGGCAATGAGAATATCCGCTTCCTGATAGCTTTGGAGATCGCGCGTCGCGGTCATGCCGTGGCCGATGCTTTCGG
>USEG01000047.1 GCA_900553555.1 uncultured Clostridia bacterium | reverse complement strand
ATAGACGATGTGGATATCGAGGTGCTGTGCAGCGGCAGTTGGCTGAGAAAAGCAAAAGTGCGCATCACTTTCGACGACGAGGCTTACAGCCAAAAATCGCAGTCGGGCAGCGATACGGAAGAAAGCGTTTTTACGAGCGGCAATTTAGATGTATACGAAAAACGCGAACCGCGCGCCGAAAAACCGCGTCGCGAGAAGGCCGCAAAAAAAGAGTCTTCCCGTGCGCCCTCTTACGAGCAAGCCGCATTTAAGCCGGAAGAAGCGCCGCAGCAAGCGCACGGCGACGAACCCATAAAACCCGTAAGCGAAGAGCAAGTAGAGCTTGCCCGCACATATCTCAATAATTTGCTGCCCCTCATGGGAGTGGACGCGACGCTTATCATCAATACCGACAAGGGCTGTCTCGACATAGAGATAGTCACGCAGGATACCGCCGTAATAGGACATCACGGAGAAGTGCTGGACGCCATTCAGCAGCTTTGCAAGCGCGCCGTGGAAGAAGGCGAAGACAAGCACCTTGCCGTAAGACTCGACTGCAAAGGTTATCGCGAACATCGCGAAAAGACTTTGATAGCAATGGCAAACCGCATGGCGGCAAAAGCCGTGCGCACGGGCCGCAAGGTTACGCTTGAGCCCATGAACAGTGCGCAGCGCAAAATCATTCACGCGACGCTCAACGGCAACGACAGAGTATTTACGAAGAGCGAGGGTAAAGAGCCTGCAAGACGCGTAGTCATCATTCCCAAACGCACGCGCAGACGTTATGACCGCACGGCAAAAACAAATGTTGCCGCGCCCGTCGAAGCGTCCACCGAAAATCAATAAAAAAACACCGCCCGTATTTTTTGCGGGCGTTTTTTGTGAGGCAATATGAAATATCGATTAAGCGGACTTTTGGTCATATTCGCAGGTATTGCTTGCGCGTGTATTACGATAATTTTCCCTCAGCTTACTTCCTTTTTTAAGGCAGGCCTTTGGCTGGCGGCGGCGCTGCTTGTAATAATCGGCGGCGCTATGCTCAAAAAGGAGAGCGAAAAAACTCCCGAACAAATAGCGCCTTACGAAGCGGCCGCAACGCGGTATGCGAAAAAGCCGCACATACTCACGCCGCCCGAGTACAACCTGTATATGCTGCTTAGGGATCTTTACGGCGGAAGGTACGAGATATTGGCGCAAACTTCTCTTGTCTCGCTTGTCGATAAGCTTAATTACAACTCCTATCGCAACGAATTGTTCCGCATAGTCGATTTTGTCATTGCCGACAAGGAGTTTTCTCCGTTGGTGGTCATCGAGCTTAACGACAGCAGCCACTTGCGCGCCGACAGACGCGAGCGCGACAGAAAAGTCGCCGAAATATTGGAAAAGGCCGATCTTCCGCTCGTGACTTTTTCTACCGAAGAGGCGGCGTCGTCCGCTGCGGTACGGCGAGCGTTGTGGCGTTATTTGCATTGAATATGCATAAAAATCTTGTTATCGGCTCTTATTTTGCATAAACATAAAAATTTTTGAAAAAATATTGTATATTTATGCATAAAACGCTTGACAAGCGCTTTGCGGAAGTATATAATAATGCCATATTCGCCGGAACAGTCGCCGAAATTGCAAATCTATTTATCGGAATATTGCAAAATCGGCAATACAAGCGAAAAAGGAGAAGGTTTATGAAAAAATTTGTTACAATCATGCTTGCAGTGGTAATGTGTCTTACTATTGGTGCGGCGGCAGTCGGCTGCGGCGGTAATTCGAAAGAAAAGCTCATCGTCTATACCGAGGCGGGATTTGCCCCGTGGGAATTCATTGAAAAGGGCACGACCAACATTGTGGGAGTCGACATCGAGATCGCCAAATACATCGCCGATAAATACGATTATGAGTTGGAGATAATCAACGGATCGTTCGACACTATAGTAGCCGGAATCAACGAGGATAACGCGCTGGGAATCGCCGGCATATCGTACAACGAAGAACGGGCCGAAGCGGTCGAGTTTTCCGATTTTTATTGGGGCAGCGCCTATCAGGCGGTGGTTTATAAGAAATCCGACGCTCCCACGCTTACCGACGGAAAGTTTGCAGTAAGCAACTTCCAGGGTAAAAACGTAGTTTATCAGACCGGCACTACCAGCCAGATCACCATTTCCGACAACGAAGAGGCATGGGGAATAGCAGGTAAAGCCAGTTTCGCACAGGTTTTGGCGGCACTCGAAGACATGAAGACCTCCGAAAACAAATATCTGATTGTCGATTCGGACGTAGCGGCGCAGCTCGTTGCCAATGACGATACGATTGCTTATGCCGCCATTGAGGGCGTTGAGGCCGAACAGTACGGTGTAGTTGCCAAAAAAGGCAATACCGAACTTATTCAGAAAGTAAACGCGGCGCTTGCCGAACTTTTGGAAGAAGACTCCAACGGCGAAAACCAGATTGAAAAATGGTTTGTCCAATACAGCGCAGTCGAAGCGGAAGAATAAGTTTAGCTGTCAGAACCGAATAATGGGAAAGAGCCGTGAAAAGCGGCTCTTTTGCCGTCTAAAAAGAGGAAATTTATGGAATTTTTCAAGACCATCTGGAATGATTTTTATGCCTGTTTTATTAAATATGACAGCTACAACCTTTATTTAAAGGGGCTTAGAAACACGTTGATAATAGCGATCGGCGCTTGCGTGCTGGGGCTTTTGATAGGCATTATCGTCACCTGTATCCGCGTAGCCCCCAAAAACAATGTGGTCGTCAAAGCGTGCGACTGGATTGCGCGTCTGTATGTCACCGTAATACGCGGCACACCCGTTGTTTTGCAGTTGTTCATATGCTATTTCGTGCTTTTGACAAGCTTGCGTTCGGAAAAGGTTTTCAATCTTTCTGATACGGCGGGAATATATGTCGCGATAATAACTTTCGGCGTCAACAGCGGAGCTTATATGGCGGAGATTCTGCGCGGCGGCATCAACGCGGTCGATTACGGCCAGATGGAGGCGGGCAGAAGTTTGGGAATGTCGTGGATAAGGACGTTTTTTCTGGTTGTTCTGCCGCAGGCACTCAAGAGCGCCATCCCCACCATGTTCAACGAATTTATTACGCTGGTAAAAGAGACGTCGGTAGCCGGCTATGTGGGCATTACGGATTTGACGAAAATACAGTCGTTTATAACCACTTACTCAATGAAACTGTATATGCCGCTTTTCATAATTGCGGCGATTTATCTGGTGGTGGTGCTGTTATTGCAGCAATTGCAGCGTCTTATAGAGAGGAGGCTCAAAAAAAGTGACAGAAATTAAAAACGAGCCGGCGGCTTTGTCCCAGGATACGACTGCCGCGAGCGGCGCCGTCGAAAACACGGCGGTCGGAGCCAAAAAAGTAATCGAAGTAAAAAATATATACAAGTCCTTCGGCGATTTACAAGTCCTTAACGGCGTGTCGTGCGATATCACCAAGGGCGAAGTGGTGGCGATAGTGGGACCCTCCGGCGGCGGGAAAAGCACGTTGCTTAGATGTATGAATTTGCTGGAAAAACCCACCTACGGTGAAATATGGCTGGACGGAAGGCTGCTTACGCCGGTCGATCCTTACCTGCACTTTGACGTCATCGAACGCAGCAACACCTATAAAAAACTGTTTGACGAACAGAAGGCAACGCTGCCGCCGGATGAGCTGCGACTGAAAATCATCGACGAAATAAAAAAGAACGATTTGCTTAAAAAATACGAAGGCAATAGTTATTCGGCGCTTATCAAGTCAATTTATAAGAAAAATTATATCAATCCCAATCTTGCCCGCCGTAAAATGGGCATGGTGTTTCAGCACTTCAACCTGTTTAACAATTATACGGTATTAAAAAACATGACGCTCGCCCCCGTAAGTCTTAAAATAAAGACCAAGGAGCAGGCGACGGACGACGCCATGAAACTGTTAAAGCGCGTCGGGCTCGAAAATAAAGCAAACGATTATCCCAGCTCGCTTTCGGGCGGTCAGAAACAGCGTATAGCTATCGTGCGCGCCCTTAATATGGACCCCGAAGTCATGCTGTTCGACGAACCGACCAGCGCGCTAGATCCCGAGATGGTGGGAGAAGTTCTGTCCGTAATGACCACTCTCGCCAAGGACGGAATGACCATGGTGGTGGTGACGCATGAAATGGGCTTTGCCAAGGAAGTGGCAAGCCGCTGTTTGTTTATCAATGAAGGACTGATAGCGGAAGACGCTCCGCCCGAAGAGTTTTTCGAGTCGCCCTCCTCGCCGAGACTGCGCGAATTTTTGTCCAAAGTGCTGTAATACAGCAATAACGCGAAACGTTTCGCGTTATTTTATTATAAATCTATTTCTTGACAACAAGGGCGCAATGCTATATAATATTTGATATGGAACAGAGAATTTTCGAAATACTTAATGCCCGCAGCGCAAGTTTCGACACATATTACCGCCTGCTGACGGAATGGAACGAAAAATTCAATCTAACCGCCATTACCGAACGCAACGCCGTTTATGTAAAACACTTTGCCGACAGCCTGCTGGGCGAATATCTGGTGCCTGAAAACGCCACATTGTTGGATATAGGAGCGGGAGCGGGATTTCCGTCGCTGCCCATAAAAATCGTGCGCGACGACGTGACGCTTACCATGGTAGACAGTCTAAAAAAGCGCGTCAACTTTCTTAGTTGTCTTATCGACGAGCTAAAACTCGACAAGACCACGGCTTTGCACGCGCGGGCGGAGGATCTTAACTGCCGCGGAAGTTACGATTGCGTCGTGGCGCGCGCGGTGGCCCCGCTTAACACCCTTTGCGAATATTGTCTGCCCTTTGTTAAAACCGGCGGCATTTTCATAGCGTACAAGGCGGGCGACTGCGAAGAGGAAACGGCGGCGGCAAAGAACGCCGTAAAAATTCTGGGCGGCGATAAAGCCGACATAATCAAAAGGCGCTTAGACGATGACACCGTGCGGTCGCTCGTGGTGATCGGAAAGGTGGCGGACAGTCCGGCAAAATATCCGAGAGGAAAAAATTTGCCGCGCAAATCGCCGCTGTGACAGCCGCGCCCATTGACAAAAAGCCGCTGTAATAGTATAATATAATGTGTTATCAGAAAAGATAAATTTATCCCGTTGCCTGCGGGCGGAGGTATGCAAATATGATGAATTTTACGCAAAACTTTAAATTGACCTTGCGACGTATGAGCCGCAAGTGGAATATTTATGCTGTTGCGTCCATGATTTTTTTAATTCCCACCATTTTATCGACGATATTAAGCCTCGTTGCCAATTCGATATCTCTTTACAAGACGTCCGCTAGCAGCACGTCTTTAATGTTAATCGTCATGTGTTATGCGATGGGCCTGCTTTCGGACGACATGATAATCGAAAATCAGATAGACATCAACCTTATGCAGCGCACCATGCTGCAAATTATGCCGTACATCATAGCGTCTGCGGTGGTGTTGCTGCTGGCGGTATTTGTCGCTTTGCCGGGAGCGTATTATTTTATACGCGTCGCGCGCAAGGAAAACGCCTCCATCGGGCAGGCGCTTAAGCTGTGGCTGAAAAGCGTTCCGGTATCGTGCCTTACCGCATTACTTACGTTTTTGTGGGGACTGCTGTTTATTTTGCCCGGCATTATAAAGGGCATTGCCTATTCTCAGGCGTTAAACATCAAAGCGGACAATCCCGAATATTCCGCTATGGAGTGCGTGCGCCGCAGCAACGAAATGATGAACGGGCGCAAGGGCAAATATTTTCTGCTGTTTTTGATACACTCGGTGCTGCTCGTCGTAATACGGTACGGCTTAGAGTATATCCTGTCCTATCTTGTGGTGCTTATTGTGGCGTTTATGCCGGTAATAGGTATGCTTTCGATCATAATTTTTTCGTCGGTTATACCCACCCTTCTGACGCTGGTGCTGAACGTATATTATACGGCTTTTAAAAATACGTCGTTAGCAATATTTTACGAGGACGCAAAACGTTCGTATGTGGACGATATCGAGCAAACGCTGAGAAACGTTCACGAAAACGGCGGTCGGGAAGACTCCAATCCCTTTGACGGCAATACAAGCGGCGGTTCGCAGGACCCCTTCGGCAACTGAAATAAAAGAGTTAAAGCGGTTTTTGCGGCAAACTTAATGTGATACGCGGAGAAATTACAGACAGTGAGTACTACAATAGTGGCGCAATCGACGCCAGCCATAGCGTCGGCAATAGCAATAATAAGGCTTAGCGGAAAGGACGCTTTGCCCCTTTGCCGTAAATTTTTCTCGGGGTTTAAAGGCGAAGTAAAACCAAGATATGCATATTTCGGCAAATTCACCGCCGGCGGAATAACGGACGATTGTATTTGCATTTATTTTGCCGCGCCGCACTCTTATACCGGCGAGGACATGGCGGAAATTTACAGTCATGGTTCGGTGGCGGTGACGCGCGCAATAATAGAGCAGCTCATACTTGCCGGCGCCACAATGGCTCAGCGCGGCGAATTTACGCGCAGAGCGTTCGAAAACGGGAAAATGGACCTTACCGAAAGCGAGGCGGTAATCGACCTTATAAATGCCGAAAGCGAGGCGGAGGCGCGCAGCGCTTACGAGCAGCTGAGCGGCGCTTTGTCGGAAAAGATAGACGCGTTGCAAAAAAAGACGATAGAGCTTATCGCCGGAACGGCCGCCATAGATTATCCCGAAGAAGACGTCGAGGAAATGACGCTTGTATCCCTGAGGGACAAGACTTCGTCGCTTTACGAAAGTCTGTGCGCCCTTAAAGACACTTACAACGCCGGCAAAATAATGCGCAGCGGCGTCAAGGTCGCCATTGTCGGCAAACCCAACGCCGGCAAGAGCATGCTTATGAACAGACTGCTGGGGTACGAACGCAGTATAGTCAGCAGCAGCGCCGGCACGACGCGCGACTATGTGGAAGAAAGCTTTTTGTGCGGCGACATACGCTTTCGTCTTATAGATACGGC
>USEG01000046.1 GCA_900553555.1 uncultured Clostridia bacterium | reverse complement strand
CATATAACTTAACAGATCGTATTTTTTTAACAGGAGGTTATTATGTCGGAAGCAATTAAGAACGCTAAAATGCAAATCGTCAACGAATTTGCCGAGAAGATTGCAAAAGCAGAGTCTTTCGTACTGGTGGACTACCGCGGACTGACGGTGGAAGAAGATACCAATCTTCGCAACACGCTCAGAAAGGGAAACGTAGAGTACAAAGTCGTCAAAAACAGACTTATGCTCCGCGCAATCGAAAAAGCCGGTATCGAAGGTATCGACGCATCGGTGTTCGAAGGTCCCACGGCGATCGCCATATCGTATGAAGACGCCGTCGCGCCCGTAAAATTCCTGACGGAAAACGCGAAGAAAGTAAACAAGACCGCAATCAAAGGCGGCGTGGTGGAGGGTAAAGTGTGCACATGCGAGCAGTTGGCTCAAATTGCGACTATTCCTTCAAAGCCCGTACTCATCGCCCAGTTGCTGGGTATGATGCAAAGCCCCGTGCGTTCGCTCGCGGTGGTTTTAAGCGAGATTGCAAAAAAACAGGAAGCGTAATCCCTGCGGCGTGACAATGCCCGAAATGCGCAAAATAATTTTAATTAAGGAGAAACTAAAATGGCTGATTTGAACAATATAATGGAAGAAATCAAAGGTATGTCCGTAATGGAACTCAACGAGCTTGTTAAAATGCTCGAAAACGAGTTCGGCGTATCTGCCGCAGCAATGGCAGTAGCAGGCCCCGCCGCAAGCGCAGCAGGAGACGCTCCCGCCGCCGAAGAGCAGACCGAATTCACGCTGCTTCTCAAAGAAATCGGAGGCAACAAGATTGCCGTCATCAAAGCTGTCCGCGAAATCACGGGTCTCGGCCTTTCCGAAGCGAAGGCTGTTGTCGACGGAGCTCCTTCCACCGTTAAGGAAGGTCTGTCCAAAGACGCCGCCAACGAAGCTTTGGAAAAACTCAAAGCTGCCGGCGCAGTTGCCGAACTCAAATAATTATTACCCGGTTAAAATTCTTAAAACCGTCCCGCGTGATTGCGGAACGGTTTTTTTGTTAAAAGATTTGTATATTTAATTAAACAAAAGCCGACTAAAAGCCTTGTCTGGCGCTCAAATGCTGAGCAAAAATAAGCAATGTTTAATAGCCGTACTTTTTGCGCTTTATCGCCAAGAAAACCGCCGTTACCGCTACCGACACAATCTCCGCCGCGACAATCGACGCCCAGATGCCGTTCAGTCCGAATATAAGGGGCAGCAGCATGACTGCGGCTATTTGAAAAACCAGCGTTCTAAGAAAAGCTATCGCGGCAGAGGTAAGGCCGTCGCCCAGCGCCGTAAAAAACGACGACCCGAACACCGAAAATCCGAAGAACAAAAACGAAAAGGAAAATATGTAAAACGCGTTTACGGTCATATCCATGAGCTCCGCGTCATAGCCGACGAAAATTTTCGCCAGCGGCCAGCTAAGAAGTTCGCCGGCGACGAACATACAAACGGCGACCGCCGCCACAATGATCAAGCTCTTTTTTAAAAGATTTTTCACTTCGTCTTTATTGTCCGCGCCGTAGTGGTAGCTTACTACCGGCGCCGTGCCGACGGTGTAGCCCAAAAATATCGCTTGGAAAATCATACTCACATACATCAAAACGCCGTACGCCGCAACGCCGTTTTCTCCTGCATATTTCATCAGCTGCACATTAAACAGCATGCCCACTACCGACGCCGAAATGTTGCTCATCAGCTCGGACGAGCCGTTTGTGCACGTTTTCAGCAGCGCCGTTCCGTCGAAAGAACATTTTGTAAGGCGCAGAGGACTGTCGTTTTTTCGCAGGAAATACACAAGCGGAATGATTCCGCCCGCTATCTGGCTTATTACCGTCGCCACCGCGGCGCCCGCCACTCCCCACGGGAAAACCGCCACAAACAAAGCGTCCAAAACAATATTGGTGCAGCCCGCTATTATGGTAACATACATTCCGAGCTTATGCTTGTCGGCAGTGGCAAACAGACATTGAAATTCGTATTGAAGAATATAAAAGGGAAGGCCTGCCAAAAATATGCCGCCGTATATAAGGCATTGGCGCAGCATTTCGTCTTCCGCGCCCATTAGCGTCGCCACGGGGCGCAGAATTACGAGCCCTATTATCGCAAGAAGGACGCCGCACACAATGGAAGAGTACACCACGAGCGAAAAAATATTGTTGGCCTTTTTATTGTCCCCTTCGCCCAGCGCCATGCCGATAAGAGCGCTGCCGCCCGTGCCGAACATAAAGCCCGCGCATCCTAAAATCATCAGTATGGGCATGATAAAATTGACGGCGGCAAAAGGCGTTTTACCGGCGAAGTTGGACACGAAAAATCCGTCCACTACGCCGTACACCGACGTAAACACCATCATTATGATAGACGGCAGACAGTAACGCAGCAGTCTGCGGCAAGTAAAATGTTGTGATAATTGCATAACGTTCCTCCTGTTGTCAACGGTTATAATCAAGGTCTTTTTTTGGCTAAATTGTCCACGCAAAGACGCAGCTGTCGCATGAATTTTTCATTAAGCGCCAGATATTCGTCGGCCATCCTGCGATTCCATCCTTCAAAGATAGAGTTTTCGATGTCTATGAGAACGTCGGCAGTGTTTTTAGCCACTTCAACGCCTTTTTGCGTCAGGCAGACTGTCTTGTTTTTTTGCCCTCCCTCAAGAAAAAGCCATCCCGCGTTTTCCATTTTTCTTAGCGCGGAATTGGCCGTTTGCTTTGCCATGCCGGAAAAGACGAGTATTTCTTTAAGGGGACGTTTTACCGCGCTCTTTTTGTCGCGTATCGAGTACAATATCTTCATTTCGCTGTCGCTAAGTCCCAACCGCAAAGACGCCTCGTGATAAATGGCTTCGGTTTCGCTTAACAAATAATTTATTCGCTGTCTGTGAGTTATTTGATCCGGCATATTAAAGTTTCTCCGCCTTGATTTTTGGCTACCCCCGAAAGGCAAGCCGACCAATTATAGTATGAAATCATACTATTGTCAAGAAAAAAACAGGCGAAAACGGAAAATTTATCGCCGTTTTCGCGGGAAACATTATATAGCAGGTCGTGTTGCGCCGGGCGACGGGACGGGAAAGGCGGCTATAATGTCCGGTTTTGCTTGTTTTTGCGTAAAAAAACAGCCGTAATGAAAGAAAACGCAAAAAAAATCCGTAAAAAACGCAAAAAATACTTCATTGCGCTTGACTTAAAAGCCATAATTTAGTATAATTGTGCCGTGCGTGACACTCGCATAATTGTTGCGCATGGAAAAAAGTCCTGACGACGTACTTTCGACAAGGAAAAACGGTTGTTCAGGCAAGACTACTAACAAGGAGGTAGAGTAATAATGCCTACTATTAACCAGTTAATTAGGAAAGGCCGCGAAAAGCTCGTCTATAAGTCCATGAGCCCTATTTTGGAAAACAATCCTCAAAAGCGCGGCGTGTGCTTGTCCGTTACGACAACCACTCCTAAGAAGCCTAACTCGGCACTTCGCAAAATTGCCAGAGTACGTCTTGTAAACAAGATGGAAGGTACTGTTTATATTCCGGGTATCGGACACAATCTGCAGGAACACAGTGTCGTGCTGATTCGTGGTGGCAGAGTGAAGGATTTGCCTGGCGTACGTTATCACATTATTCGCGGCGCATTGGATACCGCGGGTGTGGCAAAGCGCAAGCAAGGTCGCTCGAAGTACGGCGCAAAGCGTGCAAAATAAGCGCACTGCGCCATTGGTCAGGACCGGATAATTCCGATTTATATTCGGCTCCTTTAACTGCGGGGCGTTGCGTCCCGAAAAGCCCGTCCCTCTTTTAATCGGAAAAGGGATAAAATATTTGAAAAGGAGAAACAATTATGCCTAGAAGAAGTGGTGTACCGAAGCGCGACGTGCTGCCCGATCCCGTTTACAACAGCAAAGTTGTTGCCAAGCTGATAAATCAGGTTATGCTGGACGGCAAGAAGGGTATTGCGCAGGCGATCGTGTACGAAGCATTCGATATGGTAGCCGAAAAACTCGGCGGCGACGCGCTGGATATTTTCACCAAGGCATTGGAAAACGTCAAACCCATGCTGGAAGTCAAAGCTCGCCGCGTGGGCGGATCGACATATCAGGTGCCTATGGAAATAAGACCGGAAAGAAGACAGACCCTCGCCATCAGATGGATGGTTTCGTATGCAAGAAACCGCGGTGAAAAAAACATGAACGAAAAGCTTGCCGGCGAAATCATGGACGCATACAACAATACCGGCGCTTCCATCAAGAAGAAAGAAGAAATGCATCGTATGGCAGAGGCGAATAAGGCGTTTGCGCATTATCGCTGGTAGTAAACGTACAACAGGAGAAAGAATATGGCAAGAGAATTCAGTTTGGAAAATACCCGTAACATCGGTATTATGGCACACATCGACGCCGGAAAGACGACGACGACCGAACGTATTCTGTTTTATACGGGAAAAGTTCATAAGATCGGCGAAGTTCATGACGGCGCGGCAACCATGGACTGGATGGTACAGGAACAGGAAAGAGGTATTACAATTACCTCCGCAGCTACCACGACGCAGTGGTTGGGAAGAAGAATAAACATTATTGACACTCCCGGTCACGTCGACTTTACCGTGGAAGTAGAGCGTTCCTTAAAGGTTCTCGACGGCGCAGTCGCAGTTTTTTGCGCGCGTGGCGGCGTACAGCCTCAGTCGGAAACCGTATGGAAACAGGCTACTAAATACGGCGTTCCGCGTATTGCGTACGTCAATAAAATGGACAGAGAAGGCGCGGACTTCTTTAACGTCATCGAACAGATGAAGACAAGACTGCACGCCAACCCTGTGGCTTTGCAAATTCCCGTAGGCAGCGCGGACAGCTTTGTCGGAGTGGTGGATCTCATTACGATGAAGGCCGATATATATACCGATGACCTCGGCACCACCATGGAAGAAGACGACATTCCGCCCGAGCTCATCGATCAGGCGAAAGAATGGAGAGCAAAACTTTTGGAAACGGTTGCCGAAAGCGACGACGCTCTCATGGAAAGATATTTTGAAAACGAAGGCGAGGACTTTACGCCGGAAGAAATCATCGCGGCGCTCAGAAAACTGACCGTGTCGATGAAAGTAAACCCCGTAATATGCGGTTCGTCCTTCAAGAACAAGGGAGTTCAAAAGCTGCTCGACGCGATAGTGTACTATCTGCCTTCGCCGCTTGACATCCCGCCGATTAAAGGCATCATTCCCGGCACCGACGAAGTGCAGGAGCGCCCTGCCGACGACAATGCGCCGTTTGCGGGACTTGCCTTCAAGATTGCCGTCGATCCGTTTGTCGGAAAGCTGGCTTTCTTCCGCTGCTATTCGGGAACGCTTACCAACGGCTCGTACGTCATGAACTCGACTAAAGGCAAGCGCGAAAGAGTAGGTCGTATTCTTTTGATGCACGCCAACAGCCGTTCGGAAATAGAAGAAATACGCGCCGGCGACATTTGCGCGCTGGTAGGTCTTAAAGATACCATAACGGGCGATACGCTTTGCGACCCCAACCACCCCATTGTGCTGGAGTCGATGGATTTCCCCGAACCGGTCATTCAGGTCGCCGTAGAGCCCAAGACCAAGGCCGCCCAGGAAAAGATGGGCATCGCTTTGCAGAAGCTGGCCGAAGAAGACCCCACATTCAAGACTTATACCGACAGCGAAACGGGACAAACCATCATCGCCGGTATGGGCGAGTTGCATCTCGAAATCATCGTCGACCGTATGATGCGCGAATTCAAAGTGGAAGTCAACGTCGGTAAGCCTCAGGTTGCATACCGCGAAACCATCAGAAAGAAAGTGGACGTCGAAGGTAAATACATTCGTCAGTCCGGCGGTAAAGGTCAGTACGGACATTGTAAAATTTACATGGAACCGCTGCCCCCGGGAAGCGGATATGTCTTTGAGGACATCACCGTAGGCGGCTCTATACCCAAGGAATATATCCCCGCCGTCGACGCAGGTATCCGCGAAGCAAAACAAAGCGGCGTGCTTGCCGGCTATGAATGCGTGGACTTCAAAGTGCAGGTTTACGACGGATCTTATCACGAAGTCGACTCGTCCGAAATGGCATTTAAGATAGCGGGCTCCATGGCGTTTAAGGAAGGCATGAAAAAGGCCGACCCCGTTTTAATGGAACCCATTATGAGAGTGGAAGTTTCTACCCCTGAGGAATATCTCGGCGACGTCATCGGCAACATCAATTCGCGCCGCGGAAACCTTATGGGTATGGAAAGCGTTGCCGGCAACCAGGAAATAAAAGCGGAAGTTCCGCTGGCGGAAATGTTCGGTTACGCTACCGATTTGCGTTCGGTTACGCAGGGACGCGGCAACTACACGATGACATTCGACCATTACTCGGAAGTGCCGAAGAGCATTGCCGACAAAATTATAGTCGAACGTCAGCAGAAGACGCAAAACTAAAAGATTTTCCAAATTTTGCCGCAAAACGCTTGTAAAATTTGCGATTATCATATATAATATCAATTACAAAACCTATTAAAAATTTTTTCGGAGGAAAAATAAAATGGCTAAAGCAAAATTCGACAGATCGAAGCCGCACGTTAACATCGGTACTATCGGCCATGTTGACCACGGTAAGACTACATTGACCGCTGCTATCACAATGACTTTGGCAGCAAAAGGTCTTTCTCAGGGAATGCGCTATGACGAAATCGACAAGGCGCCCGAAGAAAAGGCAAGAGGAATTACAATAAATACCGCGCACGTCGAGTATGAGACCGCAAAGCGTCACTATGCTCACGTTGACTGCCCCGGCCATGCCGACTATGTCAAGAACATGATTACCGGTGCTGCTCAGATGGACGGCGCGATCCTGGTAGTTGCTGCGACTGACGGCCCGATGCCGCAGACGCGTGAACACATCCTGCTCGCTCGTCAGGTTGGCGTGCCCAAGATCGTTGTTTTCATGAACAAGGTTGACCTTGTTGACGATCCCGAACTGCTCGATCTCGTCGAGATGGAAATAAGAGATCTGCTCACCGAATACGGATTCCCCGGAGACGATACTCCCGTCATCAGAGGCTCCGCATTGAAGGCGCTCGAAGCG
>USEG01000045.1 GCA_900553555.1 uncultured Clostridia bacterium | reverse complement strand
GGCGCCTTCCGACAATTCCACAAAGGCTTCTTCCGCCGAGGCGTTGTTTTCGCACATGGCAAGCGCGCGGTCCATCAAAAGCGCCTGACCCGCGCACGGCGAATGACTGTCCACTACGTATATCGAAACGCGCTTAAACTTGACCATTGTATTGCGCGAAGCCTTTACGGCGTTATTGTATGCGTCCGAAAAGCCCGCGCCGCAGGATATGTGTATTATATTGCGGTTTTTTTCGGCGAGATCGTCGAAAAATTCCTCATACCGAGCGGCGGAGGGGGCGTTTATTGCGTATCCTTCCGTAAGCGCCCTGTGCATAAGCTCTTTGGCGTTTTCGTACGACAAAATGCCGTCCGGGCAGGAAAAATTGCCCGCTTTAACGTCAAAACGTATGGTGCTGACGCCCGTATGCGCCAACATCTCGTCGGTAACTGCCGCCGTAGAGTCGATGGTGATAAAAAAATTCCGCATATAAAATCCCGCCGTAAATAGCCTTATACATAAATACTAACAAAAAAACAAATATTAAGCAAGAGATTTGAGGCGGAATACATGATTTTGTTTAATCACAAAAAATTCACTTTAAAACGCGAGTATTTCTCTTGACAAAACAAGTCAATTGCTTTATAATAGCTACAGGAAAACAGCAATATGCCTTTTTACGCTAAAAAGTGTATATTGTTTGCCGTAAACCTTTGGGGAAATGGTGACAGCCAATCGGTTTGCAGTTTTCTTTCCGACTTTTTATGATATTACCGGCTTTTTTTGCCGCTAATATAAATGGCGAAACTAATTTATAAGGAGTTTGAAAAAAATGAAAAAACTTATCAGTTTAATGCTGGCGGTTATTCTTTGCATTATGCCTGTTTTCACCGCTTGCGGCGGAAACGGCAAAACCCCGACGCCGACTCCTCCCGATCCCGGTCCCGGCGGTGAAGGTGGCGGAGATCGCACGCGCATAGTCATGCAGGGTTTTGGCGACGAAGAGCAGAAGAAAGAATACGAAAGCATGGTTAATGGATTTAACGATTCCGAATACGCCCGCTATTACGGACTGTTTTTGACTATGACGTGGTACGGCGAAGAGACCTACGTTTCGGGTATCGAAAACGGCAGTACCATTTCGCCCGATAACAAAGTGGACATCATGTTCGTAAACGACAGAAAGTTCAAGTTGTGGGCGACAAACGGTTATATCGACGATCTCAGCGCCTACACCAATACGTCCGCTTATGCGGAAAAGCTTAACAATATGTGGGCTTCTATTTATCCGAGATTCCGTTATAACAGAAACGGTAACACTTCCTATGCCGACGATACGCTTTGGGGCGTTCCTGTAGATACTTCTCCTACAGCTATTTATTACAACCGTCAGGCGATGGAAAACTGCGGCGTTATAGTTATTTCCGTTGACGACGATGTCGTTACCGCCGAGAATTTCGCCCAGTTCCAGAGCGAATACGAAGGCCTTACCAACGACATGATTGGTCAGACGCTCATGGATTTGTGGAACGACAATAAAATTGCCGATAAATTCGGTCAGTGGCACGACACCTGCGGAAACCGCGGCGGCCTTGACAGCAACGGCAATCCCGACGGCGGCGGATACGAAGCGGACGTTTTGGTAGCGCGCAGCATCGACGTTCCCGCAAAAGGATATTATCGTGAAGACTCCTACAACAACTACGTAAGAGCCGACGGCTATCCGTGGGTCAACCCCAACGCGGGCGGCGTTACGGACAACGTAAAGGTGTTCAATGCGTCCATCGCTATGAACTGGGACGAAATCGAAGACCTGGCTCAGCTGCTTACTCTCTCGCTTAATCGTACCAATCACAACAGAAGAAGTGTCCGCGGCGACGTTGCCACAACTTACGGATACTACACCGAATGGTGGTTCAACTACGGCTGGTCGGTAGGCGGCGACTGCTTGCAGGACCTTACCGGTGAAGGTACTTGGGCTTTCGGTTTGCCCGACTGGTCCACCAACTATAAGGTTACCGCTGCCGGCGACGGTTATGTCGGCGCAAATACCGGTACCGTATATCACGAGGGCGATACTCTCGAATTCCTCGACAAACTCAACGTCAATAAGTACGGTCCCCAGTATGATGAAAACGGCGCTATGATTATTGACGACAACGGTCAGCCTGTGTTCAACGACGGCGATCTGCTGCTGCCCAACCAGTCCGGCGGATTTGAGGTGTACAACGCAAGCACCCAGAGCACGACGCCTCTTGGCACCAACCCCAACAACGCACTCACAAACGATTCCGAAATTCTGCCTTACATTGTAGAAAATTCTACCGACGACATGGCCAATGAAGACGCTAAGTTCCTCGAACTGCCTTCTACAAAAGAGGCGGTCAACAGATATCTGCAAAGTATACAGCTGGGCGTCATGCCTCTGCCCACTTCGTTCGGCGACGACTCTTCGACGGTAGCCGAATTCGGTAACGGCAACGTCGCAATGGTTGTAGAACGCGGTTATCAGATAGGTCTTGTAAGAGCTCTTACCAGTTCTTACGAAATCGAGTGGGGTGTCGCTCCGCTCCCGCAGTATAAAGAATATGTAAACCCCAGCAGCAATGACGTTACCGTTAAGGTGCAGGGCGTTGACGGCGGCCACAGCGAAGCAACCGCGCTTTGCCTTGCGGCAGGAAGCAAGAACAAACAAAACGCCTGGTATATCATCGACTGGCTTACCTCCGACTATATGACTGTAAACGGTCAGCAGGAACCTGCAGGCCAGATATTCAAGGCGGAAGCCGGCTATATCCCCAACCAGCCCGCAGTTGCAAATTCTTCTACGTTCATTAAAGAAGACGAAAAGACCCTCAATCTCGATATTTTCTTCGACGTTCTTGAATTTGAAGAAGCAGGCGACTGGTGGTACCTGCCCGACAACGGTTGGATTGATATTTGGGCAGGCCCGCTTAACGATCAGGTTCGTAACAACATGATGACGCCGGAAGCATGGTTTACAAACTATTGCCTGCCTTCCACGCAAAAACTTATTCCGTATTCGTACTATTTCGGTTCGGATGCATACGAAAATATCTTTAACAGTCACTTCAATTGATATTCGTAAACAAATGCAGTTTACCTGCAAGCTGTTTTGCAGGTAAACTGCACAATCTATAAGGAGATAGTATGGATAATTCGGTTATAGTAGACGCTCAGCCGAGTTACGCGGCGGAACAGCAGGTGGATGTGTTTTCCAATACCAAGCTGTTCAAGCCCGAAAAATCGTCTAGAGCTAAAAAGATTAAGAGATTAAAAGCTAACCTGACCGGATGGGGATTTGCGCTTTGGCCTTTGTATACGTATGCTGTGTTTGCGCTTGTCCCGTTTGCTTTGTCCATTTATTTGAGCCTTACCGATTTGCACGTCTGGAACATTGAGCAAGCTAAGTTCATCGGTTTCGATAACTATGTTTGGCTGCTTACCAGCTCGGATTCAATGTTCTTCTGGTCGCTTTATCGTACGCTTTATTATTGCCTTAGTCTGCCGATAAGCTTGTTTTTGGGATTGTTCTCATCTATCCTGCTTACCAGCAGAGTAAAGCTCAAAAAAATGTTCCGTTCGATTTTGTACATTCCCAACGTATGTTCGTCAGTCGGCGTAACAATGATGTGGCGTATTATTTTCGACGCAAACTCAGGTTTGGTCAACTATGTGATAGTGGCATGCGGTGGGCCGCGAATAGACTTTTTCCACAGCTTCAGCTTGTTTATGCCGTTGGTCATATTTACAACGACATGGGGCGCCGGAGCCGGCAGTATTCTGTTCCAGGCGGCGCTCGAACAAGTCAATTCGTCTTTGGTGGAAGCGGCAAAGGTGGACGGAGCAAACAGCTCTCAGGTTTTGTTTAACATCACATTGCCGGCAATTTCGCCCACGACTTTCTATGTGCTTATCACAAGCCTTATAGGTTCGTTGCAGGCAATGGGCTCTATCCAGCTGTTCGCCAACAACGGCTACGGACCTATGAACGGTCAAAATCAACCGGCAGGTCTTACTACGGTTTATTACATGTACCTGATGGCGTTCGTCAATGCAACTGCCGACGGTATGGGACGCGCCAGCGCGTGCGCCTGGATATTGGCAATTCTGATACTCATTGTCACGCGCGTCAACTTTAAGCTCAGTGATTACTGGGTTTGCTATGATTCTTGATAGGAGGTTTTGTTATGAGTAAAGTAGTTGTTGCTGAACCCGAAAATCAAGAAACTTATCATTCCGAGAACTTTAAGCTTAACAAGAAAAAAGTGCGCCGTCCGCCCATCGGTTCGTATATACTGCTTATTATATACTGCTTGTATATACTTGTTCCTTTGTATATTATCGTAATAACGTCTTTTAAGACCAGAGCGGAAGCCAACTCGTCGGTGTTCACCTGGTGGCCGCAGTTGGGTTTCTCGCTTGAGGCTTACAGAGAATTGTTTACGGGCTCGGGACTTTCCGAATTGTTGCGTCCCCTTCTCAATACGTTCTTGTACTATGTTCCGACGTGTTTGTGCGACGTCTTCTTCTCGGCAGTTTCGGCTTACGGCTTTGCCAAGATGGAGTTTGCGGGAAGAAAACAGATATTCGCATTCCTTATTATGACGATGACGCTGCCCGGATCGGTCACACAGTCGTCCAGCCGTGTCTGGATGTCTGCTTTGGGCCTTATGGGAACGGCACTGCCGCTTATCTTGCCGGCTATTTTCGGCGGAATAGGACAGGTGTTCTTCCTAAGGCAGTATATCGCGGGTATTCCCGACGACCTTATAGGCGCGGCAAAAATTGACGGTATGGGGCAGATTAAGATCTTCCTTACGCTTATTATACCGCTGACGCTGCCGGCATTGCTGGTTCGTGTAATACTGGGCTTTATCGGCTCGTACAACGACTATATGGGTCCGTTGATTTACATGATGCAGTATCAGGACAAATGGACGCTGCAGCTGGCGCTTAAAAATATCTCCGATATTTACAATGCCTCCGGCGGTAAAAACTTCATGATGGCCTGTGCAGCCGTCGGTATGGCTCCGCTTATTATCGTCTACATCTTTATACAGGACTATATAATAAGGAGTACATCAATAGGTTCAGGCTTAAAAGGTTAATTTAAAGAGAAAAATATGAGGCACGTCAATTGCCTCATATTTTTTTCAAATTTTACATACAAAAGGCGGCGTAACCGGGCGGGTAAAAAATATTTATGTCCCGGCAAATCGGACGCTAAACCGCCAAAAAAGCCGTCAAAACCAATAAAAAGGGAGAGCTTATCATGAATGATTATTTTAAGGAAGTAAAAAAGAATTTCGGATTCGGCTGCATGCGTCTTCCTATGAAGAACGGCAAAATAGATTACGACGAGTTTTGCGGCATGATCGACTATTTTTTGGATCAGGGTTTTAATTATTTCGACACGGCGCACGGCTATCATGATGGTGCCAGCGAGACGGCGCTTCATGACTGTCTTGTCATGCGCCACCCGCGCGACAGTTTTGTGCTGGCGGACAAACTTACTGCGCCTTTTTTCAACAGCGAAAAGGACGTCAAACCCTTTATCGAAAGTCAGCTTAAAATTCTGGGCGTAGATTATTTTGACTTTTATCTCATGCACGCACAAAACAAGAACTCCTATCAGCATTTCAAAAAATGCCGCGCTTACGAACAGGCGTACGAATTAAAGCAGCAGGGCAAGATACGGCATCTCGGATTTTCCTTCCACGACAGTGCCGACGTGCTGGATATGATACTTTCCGAACATCCGGAGGTCGAATTCGTACAAATTCAGTTTAACTATGTCGATTACGAGGATCCAACCGTTCAATCGCGGCTTTGCTATGAAGTATGCCGCAAGCACAACAAGCCCGTAATAGTGATGGAACCCGTCAAGGGCGGTAACCTGGTCAATCTGCCCGGCGGCGCAAACAAGATTTTGGATGATTTGAAGGGCGGCAGTCGTGCAAGTTATGCCATTCGCTTCGCCGCGGGTTTTGACGGCATTTTCATGGTTTTGTCGGGCATGAGCAATCTGGATCAGATGCGCGACAATTTGGCGTTTATGAAAGACTTTAAGCCGCTTGACAAAAAAGAGCGCGCGGCAATAGAGGAAGTATGCAAAATTTACCGCTCGCAGCACCTTATTCCGTGTACGTCGTGTTCGTACTGCGTTGCGGGCTGCCCTAAGCATATATCCATTCCGCAATTGTTCTTGTGCATGAACGCAAGGCAGATTTATCACGATTGGAATGCCGATTTCTATTATAACGAGGTTTATACGGTGGGCCGCGGCAAAGCGTCCGACTGCATAAAGTGCGGCAAATGCGAAAAGGCCTGTCCGCAGCATCTGCCAATAAGAGATTTGCTGGTCAAAGTGGCTGCGGAATTCGAAAAATAATTTAAGGAGACTAAAGCAATGCTTGAGAATGTTTTAGAAAGAAAAAAATGTTCACTGTCCGTTAAAATAACGGTAAAAACGCTGGTTTCGGCGTTGATAATCGCGCTGGCGGTTGCTTTGCCTCAGCTTGTGCACCTGGCGGCGGGCAGCGAGGGCGGGATGAGATATCTGCCCATGTATCTGCCTATATTGATGGGCGGCTGCCTGTTGGGAGTATGGTGGGGCATAGGAGTAGGGGTGCTCTCGCCGGTAGTCAGCTTTTTGCTGACGTCGGCCTTTTCCTCGCCCATGCCCGCTCTGGAAAGACTGCCCTTTATGATGGCGGAACTTGCCGTTTTTGCCGCAGTCAGCGGCTTGTTTTCCAAGCAGATAATAAAAAACGCGTGGGCGGCTTTTGCCGCGGTGATAATTGCCTCCGTCGCGGGAAGAGTGTTCTTCCTGTTGTCGGTGACGGTCTTTGACGCGTTTACTGCGTTGTCGCCCGCAATCGTTTGGAGCCAGATCCAAACCGGTTTGACGGGAATTGTAATTCAGGCGGTGGTAGTTCCCGTCGTAATTATTGCCCTTAGGGCCGCTCTTCTCGCCGACAAAAAAGATTGAAGGTGATGATATGAGCGATTTGGAAAACGCGAAGGCCCGACTGGATAAACACAAAATCGCGCTTTACAAAGACGGCAAGCTTTATACGAGCGACAAGCGCGGAGTGGCGCCCATGCTGGAATTTATCGAAAGCAATGTAAATTTACACGGATTCAGCGCCGCCGACGTAGTGGTAGG
>USEG01000044.1 GCA_900553555.1 uncultured Clostridia bacterium | reverse complement strand
TTTATTACCGCCGTATCGCTTGTACTTACGGGCGGCGGCGACATAATTTTCTGCGGATTTGACGAAGGCGCGCTGTGGCTGGCGGAAAATATTATAAAGACGCGCCAGCTTTTGGGGCTTGTAGCGGTTTTAGCGGGCATCGCCATCATTTTGGCTTATATCGTCAAGGCGGCAAAAAGCGGAAAGGAATTTTTTATTCTCGTAAAAATCGACGCGCTGGGCGACGGCTATTACGGTTACGACGTGTCGCAAGTGGGGAAAGAGCCCCTTATCGCGCCCGACGACAAAAAAAAGGAAGTGCAGTTTGACGAAGTGTCGGACGGCGATCAATATTGGCTTAAAACGCAAGACGGAGACGCCGACGATTCGCTTGACGCGGACATCTCAGACAAGGAGAAAAGCGATAACGACAATGAAAACCGGTGAAAAACAAATTTATGTCAGTCCCAAAAAGCGCAGAATTTGCAACATTGCGGACGCTGCGATTATTCTTGCCGCCGCCACAGTGGCGGTTTTAAGCTATTTCGATATAATTCCCCTCAGGTTTTCCTCCATAATAAACGGCGTCATTTTGTCGGCGCTGGGAATTGTATTTTTCGTCAACGCGCTCATCCAGGGCAATTCGGTTTCGATGTGGCTGGCGTTTTGCTTTATCGTGCCGGCGGTAATGAGTTTTTTGTGCAAGTACGGCATAACGTCCTACGGCGAAATTTATCCCGTATATATTGCGTTGCCGGGCATAGCGTGTTTGGGAGCCATGATAATAAGCCGCGAATTTTGGCGTCTTACGAAAGCCGCGCTGCTATTTTTCATAGCGGCGGCGATATTCGTCCCGCATGCGGCGGGCGCACTCGGCATGGGCTGGACGCTGGCAATGCTGGCCGGTTATCTGGTCATTCTGGCCGCGGCGCTTATCGTCTATCTTAACAAAGGAGAAAAGAAATGAAAAGAAATCTTACGTTGCTTACCGACTTTTATCAACTGACCATGATGAACGGATATTTCAAAAAAGGGATAGGGGAAAGAGAAGCGGTCTTCGATATGTTTTTCCGTCCCAAAGGACAGATAAACTATGCCGTCGCGGCGGGACTTCAGCAGGTGGTGGAATACATACAGGACATAAATTTTACGCCGGACGATATTGGGTATTTGAGAAGTCTCAATACTTTCGACGAAGAATTTTTGCAGTATCTTACGACTTTTAAGTTTACCGGCGACCTGTACGCGGTGCGCGAGGGCGAGATAGTTTTTCCCATGGAACCCATCGTAATAGTAAAAGCTCCGCTCATTGAGGCGCAGTTTGTGGAAACGGCGCTTTTGTGCATGATAAACCATCAGACGCTTATTGCCACAAAGGCGGACAGAATGACTTCGGCGGCGGGCGAAGGCACCGTGGTCGAATTCGGATTAAGACGGGCTCAGGGGCCGGACGCCGGCATTTACGGCGCGAGAGCCAGCATGATAGGCGGCGCGATAGGCACCAGCAACGTGTTGGCGGGCAAAATGTTCGGTATTCCCGTAAAGGGCACGCACGCGCACAGCTGGGTAATGAGTTTTCCCGACGAGCTGAACGCCTTTAACGCATTTGCGGACATGTATCCCGACAGCTGCCTTTTGCTGGTGGATACGTACGATACGCTGGCAAGCGGTATTCCCAACGCCATAAAAGTGTTCGAAAGACTGCGCGCAAGCGGTCATAAGCCCGTGGGCATACGTCTTGACAGCGGCGACCTTGCGTATTTGTCCAAACAGGCGCGCAAGATGCTGGATGACGCCGGCTTTGAAGACGCGCTGATTTTTGCCGGCAACGACATCGACGAAAACGTCATATCCGCGCTTAATGCTCAGGGCGCGCGAATAGATATGTACGGTATAGGTACAAAACTGATTACCAGCGAATCCATGCCCTCTCTCGGCGGCGTTTACAAGCTGGCCGCCATCGAACAGGACGGCAAGCTGCAGCCCAAACTCAAAAAGTCCGACTCCATCGAAAAGATAACCAATCCCGGCTTTAAGACGCTGTACCGCATTTACAACAAGAATTCCGGCAAGGCTTTTGCCGACGTCATTGCGCTTAAAGGCGAGCAGCTTCCCAAACCGCTGGTGCTGACGCACGAGACCGAACGCTGGAAACAAAGCGTTTTGAAAGATTACGAAGCGCGCGAACTCATCGTCAAAATCATCGACGGCGGCAAGTGCGTGTACGACTTCCCCACGATAGAGCAGGACGCGGCGTATCGTCGCCATGAAAAGGCTGAGTTTTGGGAAGAATACAAGCGGCTCGAAAGTCCGCACATTCACAAAGTCGATTTATCGGACGGTCTGTACCGGCTGAAACAAAAATTATTATTGGTGGAATGATATGAAAAAAAAGGAAGACGACAGCAAATTCAGAATCGTACGCAAAGGCTACGAACGGCGCGACGTCGACGCTTACATCGCTAAGACGGAAAGAGACGCCGCAGCAGCCGTCGAAAATCAGAAAAAAGTCATCGACGACTTGAAAAAGACGGTGGACGAGCAGCAGGCGAAAATCAAAGAGTACGAACAAAAATCCCGCCGAATAAGCGACGCCATCATGTCGGCGCTGGCAAAAGCCGACGAGATAGAAAAGCTTTCGGCGTATAAGTATGCCCAGGAAATGGAACAGCTAAAAACTTTCCATGCGCGCTGGTTGACTTACTATGCCAAACTGATAAAAAAATATCCGCTCACCGACGATCTGGAGGCCATCAGCAACTTTAACGACAAAGTCAACAGCATTTTGGGAAAGACTGCGGCGGGCGCTTCCGGCGAGGACGAGGGCAGCAAATTCCGCGAGGAGTTTTCCAAACTCATTCATCAAAACGGGGCGCTCGACAATCCCGACGAAGACGATATTCCCTCTTTTGCGCCGGCGACCTTCATGACGCTTCCCGAAGACGAAAAGTCGTCGTATAAATCGCAGCGTGTTTCCGCACCCGTCCCGAAGGGCGAAAGCGAGAGCGGATTTAGCTTTGAAGAGGCGTTAAACCCCAAGGAAAGCCTGGAGGAAATAATGGCCGATTTGGGACTGCTGATGGACGATAATCCCGTAAACGATAAAAAATAACGTTAAAACGGCGCAAAATGACGAAAAATCGCAGGAATTTTGCTTGACAAACTCTTGCGATTTATTGTATAATATTTGCCGAGCCGTATAGCGGAGGCCCCAAAAACCGTAAAATCGGTTGCCTCGCCTAACGGAGACATCATTGAGGAGGTGCTAAAATGTACGCAATAATAGCAACAGGCGGCAAGCAGTATAAGGTTCAGCCCGGCGACGTCATCAACGTCGAAAAGCTCGCCGTTCAGAAAGACGAAAAGGTGGTTTTGGACGTTTTAATGACCGTAGACGGGGACACCGTTACGACGGGCAAGGATGTCACTGCCAAGGCTACTTGCAAGGTGCTGGCTCAGGGCAAGGACAAAAAGATTGTTGTCTTTAAGTATAAGGCCAAGAAAAACGAGCGCAAAAAGCAAGGTCACAGACAGCCGTTTACCCGTCTTTTGGTGGAAAATATAGGCTGATGACAACCGTTTCGGTGATAAAAAAAGCCGGTCATATTGTCGAATTTACTTTAAGCGGGCACACCGGGGCAGGCGAGCGCGGCAGCGATATCGTATGCGCGGCATTGTCGGCTGTTTCACAGACAGCGCTTTTGGGGCTTACCCGGGTAATAAAAGCGCCGGTAAAATTCGAGCGCGACGACGAAAAAGGCTTTTTACACGTTACCGTAAACACAGACAACGAAGATGTAAGGCGCCGCACGGACGATGTTTTGAACACTATGTTATGCGGCATAAAGGACATGGCGGAAGGATATCCGCAATTCATTAAGTTGGAGGAAAAAAATCATGTTTATTAATATTCAGTTATTCGCGCATAAAAAAGGCGGCGGCTCCACCAAAAACGGAAGAGATTCCCAGGCTAAGCGTTTGGGAGTTAAGCGCGCCGACGGACAATACGTACTTGCCGGCAACATTCTGGTAAGACAGAGAGGCACGGCTGTTCATCCCGGCAAAAACGTCGGAAAGGGCAGCGACGATACCTTGTTTGCGCTTAAATCCGGTATCATGAAATTCGGCACGAGATGCGGCAAAAAAATGGTAAGCGTTATCGAAGTGACCGAACAGGCTGCGGCACAATAACAAAAGCGGAAAGGACGTTCAATGCGTCCTTTTTCTGTATGCAAAAGAAAACGGTTGCGGAGAAATATAATATGCAGATGCTTTTTCCCTCAAAACATTTTGTCATAAAGGATACGCTGGAATGCGGACAGCTTTTCAGATACACGATGGTCGGCGGCGGCGCCACGGTATATTCGACGGACAAGCGGTGCTTTTTGTCGCAGGACGGGATGTACACAAAGCTTGAATGTCGAGACGAGGACAAAGACTATTTTATGTCGTACTTTGACGTCGATACGAATTATGACGACATTACCGAAAAACTTTCGGCCTTCCCCGAGCTTAGCCGGGCGGTGGCGTTTTCCGGCGGACTGAGAATATTAAGGCAGGACTTTGAAGAAACGGTGTTTTCGTTTATTATCTCCGCCAACAACAACATCAAGCGGATACAAAACACCATCGAACGGCTTTGTCGCGCTGCCGGCACGGATATGGGCGGATATTATGCCTTTCCCACCGCAAAACAGCTGCAAAAACTCACCGTAAACGACCTTAAAGATTTGGGACTGGGGTATCGCGCCGAATATATTTACGAGACGTGCCGCGTTCTTCCCGGCGAAAAACAGCGCATCATGTGCTACAACAGCGACGAAAAAATATACAAAAAACTGCTTTCGCTGCAAGGCGTCGGACCAAAGGTAGCCAACTGCATAATGCTGTTCGGCCTGCGTCGCACGGGCGCCTATCCGGTGGACACATGGATATTTAAGGCCAATCGCACCGAGCAGCTTAACACGCCCAAAAAAGTGGAGCGGTATTATCGCGACAGATACGGCGAGTATGCCGGATTCGCGCAGCAGTATACGTTTTATTATGCGCGCAGCAACAAGACAACCGGTACGCCCGCAATAAAATAATATTATATTTTCCGCAAAAAAGCCCTACATAATATCATCTGGAACAAAAAAACGGAGACAGTTAAAAAAGATTGTCTCCTTAATATTTGCAGCGGAAAACAAAATTAAATTTTGTCCGTCATTATATCCATATAAAAGTGCCAGTCATCGCGACTTAGATAATGCATGCCCGTTCTTTCGCGGAAAAAGATGCCGTTTGCACCGTATTTTTTGCCCGTGACGGGCTTGTCGTCGTCAAATCCGCCGCCCATTCCGTAAAGCGCGTAGGCGGGCATTGCGGCCTTGCAGCAAAGATATTGATTGGTTGTGTCCGCCCAGGTGTCCTCTTTTGCCGCGCCTACTACCAGCGTGCGAGGGGCTATCAGCGACAGCAGAAAATGTTGGTCGAAGGGAAGTTCGTCTTCTCGGCCGGCGTAATCAAGGTAATTTTTGCAGAACCAGTGCGGAAAAACCGCGGTTATGTCCGCCACCGTTTCGCCCTGTTTGTTTCTCGACAGCGCGGCGCCCGAGCAGCCGGAGTCGTTGGAAAAGACGAAGGAAAACCGCTCGTCGTTTGCCGCCGCCCACAGCGCAGTCTTGCCCAGCCTTGAATGACCTATCGCGCCCACAAGGTTGTTTAACACCAGCTTTCTATCGAAAATATAGTCGAGCATGGCGGACATTGCCCATGCCCACAAGGAAATTTTGCCAAAGGTGTCGCAGTCGCGCCGCTGTTTTAAAAACAGGCGTTCGAGTCCCTCCCCGAAGCTGTTTTCGTCCTTCGAGACGTCCTGATAAAAAAAGGAAATGACGCCGAATCCCCTGTCGATCAGCTCTTCGGCTGGAAAATATTTGTCCGGAACGTCCTTCGAAAAATTGGCGAACACGAAAAACGGATATTGTTTTCCGCCGTCCGGATAAATGAGATTGGCCTTTAGCTCAAAGCTTTCGCCTTGGTTGTTAAAACCGAAAACCGGCGTTTCCAAAATGCCCTTTCCCGCAAAATAACGTTTTTTTTCTGTCGTTTTTACGTTGGCAGGCAAATGCGGGGGTATAAAACCGTATTCCTGCTGCGAAAGCAAGCGTATAATTTCTTCGCGCCGCGCCCGCCAATGTTTTGTGCCCGCGGTTTTGTCTTCCATTAGTTCGGGCAGCCGGTAATCCAAAAGTAAACTGCCGTTTTGGTTTTTTTCGGTCGATTGCATATTGTCGCTCCGTTAAACTTTATTAAAGCAAGTTGAGTACATTATAGGCTAAAAGGGTAAAAAAGGCAAGCGGAATTTATTAAACGCGCAAATTTTCGGGCTTTACGGCCGCGTAAAAACGGGAATATCCCACGCGTATTTCCGCAGCCGCGATTGCGAAGCCGAAAAATATTTATAAAAATTTTTGCGATTGTTGCAATAAAAAGCGCATTTCAAAGATTAACTATGTGAAAGGAGCCAAAAAGAAATGATTTTTTTAAGCATTGCAGACACACTCTCCGACGCATCGGAATTAGACAGATGTTTATCGGAAATAGCACAGGGCAGCGCTCAGGCGTTGGACGAATTATACAAAAAAACAAAAACCGCGGTATTTGCCTATTCTCTGTCGCTGCTGAAAAACTTTCATGATGCGGAAGACGTTGCTCAGGACGTATTCGTAACGGTATATATAAACGCGCCCGCCTATTCGTCCGTAGGCAAGCCGATGGCATGGATACTGACGATAGCGCGCAACCTGTGTTACAAAAAGCTCGGCGCCGGTAAACGCACCGACTATCTGGACAGCGACGAGGCGGAACGCTTTTTTGCCGAACACGCCGTATCGGCGGAAACAATCGCCGAAAACAAGTTTTTTATAGAAGAGTGCTTAAACAATCTTTCCAAAACGGAACGGGATATTCTTGTCTTACATGCGGTGGCGGGAATGAAATTCCGCGAAGTGGCTGCCTTTACGGAAGCGTCTCTGTCGTCGGTGCTTTCCGTATATCACAGGACGATAAAAAAAATCAAAAATAAGTACGGGAGTATTGTATCATGAAAAACAAAGACGTAAAAGACAAAGTCAAAACGGCGTTTGAAAGCGTTACGCCTGATGACGGTGAACAGATACGCAGCCGTATAGAAACCGTCAGCCAGGTCGATAAGCCGGC
>USEG01000043.1 GCA_900553555.1 uncultured Clostridia bacterium | reverse complement strand
TTCTTTTTTAACGCCGTTTTTCCCGTATGCGCTTTTGTTGTCTAAAGCTCGTTTTCCCCGCGTCTATATTTGCTATGTCCGGGGCATAGCCGGCGCTTTTACGAAATAGCGTTACAGGGCAAATTCGGGCGACGCATAAAAATATAAAGATATTAAGCTATCGGAGTAAGTAGTTTAATGCATTAAAAATACAAAATCATTATTTTACATGGCGTTTAGTACGCTTGATTTTTTTGAATTTGTGTATTATACTTTAAAAAACGGCATTTGCTATAAAGGAGTAACGTATGATAATATGTGCGGGTGAAGTCCTGGCGGATATGACGCAGCAAAAGCACAGCGACGGCATTAGGTTTGATTGTCATGCCGGCGGCGCGCCTTTTAACGTAGCATGCTGTCTGGCAAAAATGGGCGCAAGGTGCGGTTTCTGCGGCTGTGTGGGCAATGACATGATAGGTGAATATCTTATCGAGACGGCGCGAAAGCAGCATTTCGATTATTTGAATATCCGAATGGACAAAAAGCGCAACACGGCGCTCGCTTTTGTCAGCGTAAGCGCCAGCGGAGAACGCATATTCGGATTTTATCGCAACGATACCGCCGATATGTATCTGCCGTTGGTACAGACGGAAAAAATTGCCTTAGCCGCCGACATTGTGCATATGGGCTCTTTGCCGCTTTCGTCGCGCCGCGGACAGAGTTTTTTCGATAAGCTGATAAGCGAGTCGCACAGGAACGGAAAAAAAGTCAGTTTTGACATAAATTATCGCGAGAGCGTCTTTGATAGCTTTGATGCGGCATCGGAAATTTATAGAAAATATATACAGGCGGCAGACATATTAAAGTTTTCTTATGAAGAGCTGCAAATGTTTGCGCCGGGCAGCAGCGATGAAGAAAAATTGCGCTTTGTCGGCGGCGGCAATAAAATCATTTTTGTCACCATGGGCGGCGACGGAAGCATGGTCTTTGCGGACGGCGAAATTCGGAGAGAAAAAGCTTTGCCCGTCAAGACGGTGGAGGATACGAACGGCGCAGGCGACGCATTTATGGCCGGTGCTCTCGCCGCTTTGGACGCAGGCGAAAAAGATTGGCGCAAAATACTGCGTACCGCCAATGCATGCGGGGCGCTTGCCGTAGGGCAGAAGGGAGCCTATCCTAAGTGGGACAAAGACAGCTTGGCGGCTGTGACGGAGCAGTGAGTTTACGGCGGAAAGTTTGCATACCGCGCTTTTGGTTATGCCTAAAAAGCCGCGGAATAACAAGTCCTGCAATAAAATAATATTTATGCATAGATACGAGTTATGCATAGATACGGGCGCAAAAAAAAAGCGGTTTTAAAACCGCCTTTTTTAGTTTTTCTAAACGAAAGAATCAGACAATTTCTATCGTGCCGTTCTTTTCTTCGAGATAAAATAGCTGTAAGTGCTCGAAATCGCCGTTTGCTTTCCCGTTCGGGCCGTGCAGTGCCAGACGCAATTTGCCTTCTTTATCGTAAAAAATCATGGCGTGACCTCCGTCGGTCGTAAATTCGGGGCGCATATTTTTTTCATACAGGAGATGATCTCTGTGCGACCATTTGCCGGTGATGAGACCGTTGTCAGAAGACGCCACCGCAACTACATAGCCGTTGCTGCTGAAATTGGACCAAATCATGGATAAAACGCCGTCGTCTGTCTTAAAAACATACGGTCCGTCGGTGACGCCGCTTGTCGCCCACGGCGGATCTTTTGCCAAAAACAGCTGTATGGGTTGGCTGGTAAAATGAGTGAAGTCATCGGACAGTTTTGCTGCCGCCATACCGCCGTTGTGGTCGGGCATGGAAGTCCATTCGTGCACAAAGACCATCCAGGGCTGAGCGTTTTCGTCCACATACAGAGTGCCGTCTATGGCGTCCCAGTCTTTCGGAGTGATGCAGCCGCCGGCGATGTCTTCAAACGGGCCCAGCGGATTGTCCGCTCTGTACACCGAAATGACTCGATGATTGTACGTTCCGGAGAAAACCGATGTAAAAATATAGAATTTGCCGTTGTAATAGTGGCATTCGGGCGCCCAGAACAGGTGTTTGATTCCGTGGAAGTTTTCGGGAACGGTAAAAACCGTCACTTTTTCCGACCAGTTTTCGAGATCGTCGCTTACGGTGCAGGTAATGCCGTTTTCCCCCGCGCCCTGATAAAAATAATATTTTCCGTCATAAAGAAGAATGAAGGGATCGCGGCAGGGGAATTTTTCCGAAGTTTTAAGGCGGCTTGCGGGTCCCGGCATGATTTTCGGGTTGGTTGCGGTGCTTATCGGAATGTTCATGTTGGAAATTTTCATCATTGTACCTCTTTGTTTTTGATTATCGAACTTGCGATTGAACTTATTATAGCATAACCGCAGTGGCAAAGCAAGCCAATAGGCGGTTATATGCGCAAAATTTTTCCGCTGCCGTAATATTTTTCATCATCGTCGTCATCGGCTTTAAGCCAGTCAACGGCGTCAAAGCCGTTTTTTTGCAGGAAGTCGTTGGCCTTTTTGAAGTGACCGCACCCGAAAAAACCCCTGTAAGCCGAGAGCGGACTGGGGTGAGAACTCTCTAAAATGAGATGCGGCGGAGAGGAAATAAATTTTTTTTTGGCGATGGCGTTGGAGCCCCACAGCATAAAAACCATCGGTCTTTTGCGGCAGTTGCATGCCTGTATCACCGCGTCGGTAAATTGCTGCCATCCGTATGCAGAGTGACTCTGGGGCGAAGCTTTGCGCACCGTTAGGACGGTGTTAAGCAGCAAAACTCCTTGTTTTGCCCAGCCCGTAAGAGTGCCCCCGTCAGGTTCGGCGCCGTATTCGTCCTTGATTTCCTTGAAAATATTAACAAGCGACGGTGGCAGCGCGACGCCTTTGTTTACCGAAAAGGCCATGCCGTTGGCCTGACCTTCGCCGTGGTAGGGATCCTGTCCTATTATGACCACCTTTATTTTGTCGTAATCCACGGTTTTGAGCGCGGCAAAAATCTTGTCCTTGGGCGGATAAACGGTGGACGAGTCGTATTCGCGGTTTACTCTTTGCATTAAAGCGTCAAAATACGGCGCATTAAACTGATCCGCAAGTATTTTATCCCATGAATTGTGAACGTATTCCATATTTCGCTCCGAATTTTGTGTATTATTATATCATAAAAGATAAGTCCTGTAAAGTGAAATTTCCCGAGTGTCATGCTGCCAATATATAGGGTTTATATTTGTATTGCGGTGTTTATCCTTGCGAAATTGCGCGTTTATAATAATTTTATACAATATTGCAAGTACATGAAAAAAGTTTTTTCCGGATAGTAAAAATATTGCTTTTTCTTGAAAAAAATATTATAATATTTATAATATTGCTCGTATTGCCGATAAATTTTTATTTTGACATATAAATTCATTGGTCTTACCTGCCACAGAAAGTTAACAGGAGAATGATGTTTATGAAAAAACAGGCAAAAAAAGCATTAGTTGTTCTTACTGGTGTATTAGTGTGTTTTTTGATTGTTACTATGGCCGCTTGCGACAGCGGAAAAGATATGCCGGATAACAATGAGTCTAATGTTTATTCGGTTACATTTATTGCAGGAGGAGAAGTGTATATAGTGACTGATAGCAAAGAGGACGGGACGGTAAAGTTGCCCGCTGATCCAGCTACCGATGAAAGATACGAGTTTACAGGCTGGTATTTGGACGACGGCGTGTGGCAGGAACCGTTTACGGCGGAGACAAAAGTAAGTCAGGATACGAAAGTGTATGCCTATATAAAACAAGTCGTTTTTAACGTAAGATTTTTGGTGGAAGGATCTTTGTATGCAAATGTTAGGATAGATGAGGATGGAATTGTAAACATTCCGTCCGACCCTGAGTTTGAAGAGGGATATGCTTTTGAAGGCTGGTATTTGGACGATGGTGTGTGGCAAGAGCCGTTTACCACAGCAACTCTTGCGGGAATCCCCGTCACGTCGGATGTTGCGGTGTACGCAAAAATTTATAAACACGTGCTTGCCCCGACAAGCGGCGGCACTATCGAAACACTTAATATAGGTTCCAGGGTGTGGAGCACCAACGATTATGTTTTTACCAGTTTGCCGCAGGTATTTTTGGGTAAGCCTTATATTTTATGGACAATAAACGGTCCAAACACGGCGAAAGCAATCAGTAGCGGCTGGTTGTACGTTATTACGGGCGAAGTACTTGACTTTGGGACGGCGTCTTCACAGATGGTCGTGTTGGATGAACAAAACTTTACGCTTTTGGATACGTCATATTGGAACATATGGGATGCGGCGCTTAAAAACAATGTAATTTACGAAAAATATGTCGAGCCGGGAGAAACGTTTACGCTGGGAAGATGGTCTGTGGTAATTATGTCGGACGAGCAATTAAATGTTAAAGAGGGCGAACCGCTTCCCACTGATGAAGAAATGGCAGTGTTATTGCCGGCTGCGGGAGATAACGTTGTAAACATGGCACTTAAAGCCGTTGTATTTACCGACAGAGCACAATATACATTTTATGACATGCCGTATTGGTTGGCGGGGAAAAATTATATTCAGACGGCATACGCCTCGTCTTCACATTCGGCCGGGATAGCAAAGAGCGGGTTAGTATATATGTTGACAAGCAAGGCCGGCAATATCAGTCAGGTACAATCGCTTGTCGACAAAGGCTGGGAAGATGTGACGGCAACTATTGACCCCGATCTCAATCTTTTCGGGGACAGCAGTCAAAACGGTGCGTTTATGAGCAATACGTACAAAGGCTTTGCTCTTTTGAAAAAATACTGTCAAGAAGGCGAAACTATTACATGGGGGCAATGGGGTATTCCGGTATTTTCCGGCGAACTGGTATTGTCCGATGATATAGCAACGCTTGCAGTAGCGTCGGATACAACGTTTGCGGCTAAGGCGGATGACGGAATGCGCCTTTTTACCAACAGAACATATTACGCTATGGACGGATTGCCCGAAGCGCTGAAGGGACTAACATATTTCATGGATACTATAGAAGACGGAGCCACGGTCCGAGCGATCACATCCGGTACGGCTTATATCATGGTGCCTACCGGCAGCAACGTCTATAAATCGCTGGAAACACAGGTGAAAGCCGAAGGGTGGCAACTCGTTCCTTTCCGATATTTCCGTCCGGCAGTGGGACTGCTGTTTATGGGTAAAATGTATTACAAACATGTCGAACCGGGAGAAGAAATTCATTACGGAAAATATAATCTTGTGTTCGGCGCGCCCATGGATGAAGAAGACTATTATGTTATGCCGTCGCTAACAACTCCTGCAGATATTATTATCCATCCCGAAGGTGAACGGTATGACACAAATAAGCAAAACTGGCTGGGCTGTCCCACTATTGAAAGAACAGAGGGAGGCAGATTGTGGTCGGGCTGGTTTACCGGCGGCGAAAAAGAATTGGGCACGGGTAATTATGCAATAATATGTCTTAGTGATGATGACGGAAAATCTTGGAAAAAGGAGCTTGCCGTAGTACATCCGGATACTGCGGTGCAGGTGACTAAACCCGAATTATGGATGGCACCCGGCGGCGAATTATGGCTTATTTGGATTCAACATACCGGGACTGGCAACTTTGACGGCCGTATGGGAACATGGGCATCGGTTTGCAAAAACCCTGACGCGACCGAACCTGTATGGACAGCACCAAGGCGTTTAAGCGACGGATATATGCGCAGCAAACCCATAATAGTAGATGTTAACGGTGTGGAAACTTGGATGTATGCGGCATTTGATTGGATGCAACCGCATTATACGAGAGTGTATGCGTCTACAGACAAAGGTGCAAACTGGTCGTTGCGCGGCAAGTCTGAGTGTATAGACCGGTCGTCGGGCAAAAATAATCTTGACGATCCTGTACTTACTCAAAAACCCGACGGGACTTTGTGGCTGCTTACAAGACCAAGCAGCGGGAACAATGTCATGGAAAGCTTTTCTTATGACGGTGGTTATACATGGACGCATGCGGTTAAATCGGATATAATAGGACCGCAGTCGCGTCTAACAGTCAATTTATTGAGCGACGGAAAAATGCTTATGGTATTTCATGACGGTACTTCTCGGGCGAATCTAACGGCGTTTTTATCGCTTGACGGCGGCCAAACATGGCAATATAAATTATTGTTGGACGAGCGCGGCGGGGTATCTTATCTCGATACAATCATTACGCCTGACGGCAAGATATATGTTATATATGACCGAAACCGCACCACGGACAGAGAAATTTGGCTTTCCGTGTTTACATTGGACGATATTGTGGCGGGAAAATTCATCACAGAAGACTCTCGCAGCAAAATTCTTGTCGATAAGGCTTGGACCGCATAAAAACAAAGACGACGCAGCAACAAGCGTCGTCTTTGTTTGTCGTCGTATTTAAAACGCAAACTCTTTATACTAAAATAAAAGATAGGGATAAAAAATTTAAGTTAGTAAGTGCCATTGACAATTATTATAATTTATAATATAATTAGTAAAAGCGTTATTACGTGAGCAGTAATGTAGACAGTCCCAAAACAGGAAGGAACAGGGAAAATGAAAAAAACGTTTCATATTATCGGAATATTACTGGTTTTGTTAGCGGCGGTTTTTGCGCTGCCGGGATGTGCGGAAAAGGACGTACGGCCGCTTTATACCGTCACGTTTATATCCGCGGAAGGCGAAACGGTAAAGACCGACAAAGTGCGTCGCGGAGACGAAGTGGACGCGCCTGAGCAGCAACAACGCCCCGGTTATACCGCATATTGGGCCGACGAAGAGGGCAACAGAACGGCTTTCCCGAAGATAGTGACGGGCGATGAGACATATTATCTCAAATATTCGCCGTCGCTGGTCAAAGACGCCTACATAACCGAATATTATTTTGAAAACGACGACGGTCAGTTTGTAATAGACGATTCGCTTACAAAGTCTTACGATATGCCCCTTAACACCGTGGTGCGCATATATCCCGGGCAATTCGACGGATATGAGTTTGACGAAAACAACCGGTTTAACGTTTTGAGCGGCACAACGCAGCCCGGCGTTACGGTTACGTTGCGGGCGTATTATCGGCAAAAACGCATTACCGTATCGTATTACGACGGAGACACGATGCTTAAAAGCGGGGAAGTGGTCGCGGGAAAGGCGTTTTCGGCGGATGCAATTGCGCCCGAAAAGGAAGGCAAGCGGTTTGTCTACTGGTCTTTGACGCCGGACGGAGCGCCCTATGAGTTTCTCGGCAGCATGGAGGACATATCCTTGTACGCCGTCTACACTGAGGACGAAATTTTTGACGTGGAGATACAGCCTTACGCCGGCGCGGAGATAGAGGTTTTGTCGCACGACGCA
>USEG01000042.1 GCA_900553555.1 uncultured Clostridia bacterium | reverse complement strand
CCCGCGGCATTGCCTGCTATCTCAATACCACGGTTATTAACGTCTCGGCCGACAAGGTGGTTACGGCGGTTTCGGCGGATAAGGGAGTAATTGCCGTTAAAGCCAAAGCGGTTATTTTGGCGTGCGGCTGCCGCGAAAGACCGCGCGGGGCCATCAACATAGCGGGCGCGCGCTGCGCCGGCATATTCTCGGCGGGAACGGCGCAAAAACTCGTCAATATGGAAGGGCTCATGCCGGGCAAAAAAGTAGTAATTCTGGGCAGCGGCGACATAGGGCTCATCATGGCGCGCCGCATGACTTTTGAAGGCTGCGAAGTCAAAGCGTGCGTCGAGCTGATGCCCTATTCGTCGGGCCTTAACCGTAATATAGTGCAGTGCCTTAACGATTTTAATATTCCGCTGCTGCTGTCGCACACGGTGGTAAAGATTAACGCCCGGGACGGCAGACTTTCGGGCGTGGTCATCGCGGCGGTGGACCAAAACCGCAATCCCGTTGCCGGAACGGAAACGCCGATAGAATGCGATACTCTGCTCCTGTCGGTGGGTCTGCTGCCCGAAAACGAACTGGCAAAAACTGCCGGCGTCGCGCTTTCTCCCGTAACGGGCGGAGCGGAAGTCGACGACGACATGATGACGGGCGTGGACGGCATTTTTGAATGCGGCAACGTACTGCACGTACACGACCTCGTCGATTTTGTCAGCAACGAAAGCGCTCTTGCCGGAAAAAAAGCCGCCGAATACATTGCGGGCGGAGCGGCGAAAAGGGGCGAATGCATTAGCTTTTCCACCTTTGGCGGCGTAAGATACGTTGTGCCGCAAAAACTCAGGCGCGATGAAAGCGACGGCGAATTGTCCCTTAAAATGCGCGTCTCGTCGGTGATGAAAAACGTGCGGCTGGAAGTTGTGGCCGACGGACAGACCATTCTGTCCCGTCCGCGCCGAATAGTCGCTCCGGGCGAAATGGAAGTGCTCTCTCTAAACGCTCAGCAAGCGGCCGCGCTGCGACACGCAAACAACATCTCGGTGGGTCTTACAGGAGGTGAAAACCATGACTGAACTCATTTGTATTTGCTGCCCCATGGGGTGCAGAATGACTGTTGAAAAAACGGCGGACGGTTTTTCCGTCGAAGGCAATTCCTGCCCGCGCGGCAAAAAGTACGCGATAGAGGAAATGACCGCTCCCGTAAGAACAGTCACGTCGTCCGTAAGAATTTTGGGCGGAGACTGCGCCATGCTGTCGGTAAAAACCGATAAACCCATTGCAAAAGAACTTGTTTTCCGCAGTCTTCAGGAAATAAAAGGCCTTACGGTAAACGCGCCCAAAGAAATCGGCGATATCATCGCAAAAAACGTCGCCGGCACCGACGTGAACTTTATCGCCACACGCAAAGTCGAAAAAATTTAACGCCTGTTTTTGACAGAAAAAAGCCGCAGGACTAATATGCCCTGCGGTTTTTTGCGGTTTTTCTGCTTTTTATTGTTTCTGCGGAATTTTATAAACTTTATTTATCGGGCGACGGCGGTTTTGACCGTCTTTTTTATTATGCCCGGTTTTCGCTGCTGAGTATGCGCGACAGAAAAGCCTTCGTGCGTTCTTTTTGAGGATGAACGAAAATATCTTCGGCGGTGCCTTCCTCTTCTATTACGCCGTTGTCCATAAAAACCACTTTTGACGCGATGTCGCGGGCAAAACCCATTTCGTGCGTGACCACCACCATTGTAAGTCCCGTTTTGGCGAGGTCGGTCATTACGGCAAGCACTTCGCCCACCATTTCGGGGTCGAGCGCACTGGTCGGTTCGTCGAAAAGCACTACTTCGGGCTCCATGGCAAGAGCGCGGGCAATGGCGACGCGCTGTTTTTGACCGCCGGACAATTGCGCCGGGCGCGCGTCCACGAATTTATCCATTCCGACGAGCGACAGATATTTTTTTGCTTTTTCTTCCGCGACGTCTTTTTTTACGCCCAGCACGGCGCGCGGACCTATCGAACAGTTTTTGAGTACGTTCATGTTGTTGAAAAGGTTGAACGACTGAAACACCATTCCCACTTTTTGGCGATATTTATGCGGCTGTTTGGACTCGAGAATATTTTCGCCGTCCATGAGAATTTCGCCGGAAGTGGGCTGTTCGAACAGGTTGAGGCAGCGAAGGAGCGTGCTTTTTCCGCTGCCCGACGGACCGATAATACAGGTTACGTCGCCGCGGCTGACGGTGAAATTTATGTCGCTGAGCACTTCGTGATCGCCGAAAACTTTTTGGAGGTGGCGTATTTCGATAAGCACTTCTCCGCTCATTTTTTGTTACCTCCCGCCGTTTCCTTGGCATAAGACGAAGCGTCTAAGTTCTGAGACCCCTGCAGAACGTAATTCTGCTTGCCGTCCATCTTTTTTTCGATGAGGCGCAATATCCGCGTGATGGTAAAAGTAAGCACAAAATATATCGCCGCCGCCAGCAAAAAGGTGGAAAACGCATCGAAATTGTTGTTGAAAATGGATTGTGCTTGAAAATACAGTTCGGTAAAGCCGATGACGTTTAATACCGACGTATCCTTGATGTTGATGACGAATTCGTTTGCAACCGAAGGCAGAATATTGCGAAGCGCCTGGGGAAGCACCACCAAAAACATGGTCTTTGCGTGCGTCATGCCTATTGCCGCCGCGCCCTCGAACTGCCCTTTATCGACGGATATTATTCCGCCGCGCACAATTTCCGCCATATAGGCGCCGGTGTTTATCGAAACAATGAGAATTCCCGAAAAGACGACGTCCAGCGTCTGCCCGCCGTTTAAGAGAGCAAACCCCCAAAAAATAACCATCGCCTGTACCATCATCGGGGTGCCTCGGAAAATTTCGATGTACGCCGAAAGAATCCAGTCGCTTATTTTTTTGAGCACGTTAAGCGCTGCGTTTTTCGGCTGCGGAAGGGTGCGGTATACGCCGATAAGCATTCCTATAAACAGTCCTATAACGGTGCTTACCAGCGAAACAAGCAGCGTATATCCCACGCCCTCAAGAATCCATTCGTGATATTCGATGAGAATATCCCACATTTTAACAAATATATTCATATGTTTTCAAAAAACGTTACTGTACGTTTTCGCCCGTGGCGAGACGAATGGCGTTTTCCATCATTTCGTCGCGTTCGGCGGCGGAAATTTTGGCGAGCGCGGCGTTGATCTGACCGGTGACGTCGCTGCCTTTCTTGACGCCCACGGCTATCTGAACGTCTTCGGGCGAGATGTTCTGAAAACCGGTATCGTTGTTGACGAGAGGAATGTATTTAAGACCGTCGACGGACGCGCAGTCGGCAATGGCGCCGGGCTGTTCGGCAATGTAGCCGTCGATGGCGCCGGTGCTGAGAGCCATGGTCATCATCGGGAAGGTGTCCATGGGCGTGCCGCGGGTAATACCGAAATCGGCAGCCTGTTCCTGCAGCGCTTTATCGTGGAAAGTACCCATCTGCGCGACGAGAGTGGCGCCGCTGAAATCGGCAAGCGAGGTCGCGTCGGCATATTTGCCGTCTTCACGGACCACCACAACGAGGTTGCTTTCGTAATAAGCGTCGGAAAAATCGATGGATTCGCGTCTTTCGGCGGTGGGGCTCATGCCGGCGATTATGAAATCCAGCGTACCCGCCTGCACGGCGTTGATGAGCGAATTAAATTCGTACTTCATTATTACAAGCTCTTTCCCAAGTTCTTCGGCAATGCGCTTTGCTATCATGACGTCGTAACCGTTGGCATAACCGTTGGCGTTGGAAATCTTGACCGCGCCGTTCGAGCCGTCGGTCTGGGTGTAGTTGAAGGGAATATATCCGCACTCCATACCGACGTACAGTTTGTTTTCGTCCTTTTTGTTGGTGCACGCCGAAAACGCAAACGCGGACAGCGCCGTCATGGCGCAAAAAACCGTAAGCAACACGATTTTCAGAACTTTTTTCATTTTTATGCTTCTCCTTACAAAAAAATATTTTCCGCAAATCCGCTCGGGGAAGTTTACGGAAAACAATAAAAAGCAATCTGAAAAAAGACCTCAATAGCTCTCCGCAAGCACCCTTGCGACAGTCTGCAACGTATTTCGCTGCAACCCAACGAAAACCTTCCGGATAAAAAATTTTCGTTTCGGCGGAAAATCCTTTCGTTTTATTCTTCAATCCGATGCGAATAAAAGTACTTTTAAGTTCCGCGCCTCTATATGATTTGTAGTTATATTTTAGCAACACGAAAGGCGTTTGTCAACTGTTTTTCGCAAAAATTTCGGCATTTTTTTAAAAATTTACTGCTTTTTTTGTAAATATTATCCCTCCGCGCACCCGTTTTTCCTCCGTTTTCGCTTTTTTTCTGCCCTTCCGCTCCTTTTTCCTCGCCTTCCTCTTTTGCTGCCGCAAAAAAGCAAGCAGCGGCGATAATTTCTTATCATTGCTACTTGGTATATTTACTTTACGTCAAGTGAAATGCCTTCGGCGTGATATTTCTCCTAACGCAAAATGTTTTTCTCCTTTCGGAAAGTTAAGGCAAATATAATATAGCCTTTGATTTATTTAAGATTATAGTTTAATCGGCAAGACGATAAATTACTTCAAGTCCGTTATCGGGATGATATGTCCAGCTTATTATCAAGCCGTTTACCGTTTCTGTCTGTCTGCCCTGAAGTGCGGTGGTTGTTATCATCAATTTATATACATAATCGGGTACGCCGAGCTCTTCATTAAACGCCTCTATTACTTTAGTATATGTTGGATTATAAAAATCGTCAAAGTCAAGCGGGTTGGTATCCACCTCAATATACGAGCCGTCATCTCCGATTTCATAACATAATGTGGCAGAACTATATTGAAGCTTTACTTTGTCATAGGCTTGCCGTAACCTGGCATATTTATCGGTAACTGGCTGCTGTGTATCGGTATCTTCTGTGGACGGCCGCTGTATACTGTTGTCTGCCGTAGAGCAGGCAGCAAGTCCGAAAACGCTTGTTAAGCATATTATGATGCTTATTGCCAATATTGCCACTGAGGCAAAGGGGTTCTTCATTTGTTTCTTCATTATCGATTCTCTCCTTAAGTTATTTAACTTTATTATATCAGGTCAAAAGACCTATGTCAAGACTTTTGACCTGATTTTGGTTATAATATTTTTATGAATATTGAAAAGGAGAAACCTGCTTACGTTGACGTTATCAGGTCGTTGATGGCGGAATATCAATTGAGTCAGGAAAAATTTGCCGTGCGGATAGGAGTAAACCAAACCACCGTCAGTCAATGGCTTTTGGGAAATAAAAAGCCCGGATATGACAATATATTGGCTATTTGCACTTGCTTTGGCATAACCCCCAACGAATTTTTCGGGCTATAAACGGCAATTAAAGTGCCGCTTGTAAATTAGCTTGCCTGATTAAAAACATTACCGACGCAATGCCAAAATGACAGTTTTTAGACTTTTTATAAAAATATAGCGTTTTAGCGCAACATATATCTCTTTCCCGAAAGAAAAAGCTTTTTAAGAGAAAAGCTTTTTTGTTTTTATCTAAAACTTACTTATAAAAACGCGGGTTTTGCCGCGTACAAAAGAAAAAGCCGCTTTGAATAAGCGGCTCGTAGTATATTTTATTGCAGCAGTGCGGCTGCTGTTCTTTATAAAAATCCTCGCGCCTATGCCATTCTTACGGGCAGAATCAGATACAGTAAATCCTCGGTCGAATCGGCGGGTGTAACGATACAGGGTTGTATCGCGTCGTTGAAAGATATCGTCATACAATCACTCCCGATATACTTTATAAGTTCGGTAAAATAGCGCGCGTTGAAGGCAATGGTCAAATCTTTTCCTTCCAGCTTGATGTCCAGGTGCTCGTCCACTCGTCCCGCCTCGCTGTCGGAGGTGATGTCCATCATATTTTCGTGCATATCGAATTTGACGAGATTGTTGCGGTCGGAGCGCGTGAGCAGAATAGCGCGTTCGAGACTGGCGGAAAAGGTGTCCTTTGCCAGCGTTGCGCGCGTTTCAAAGCGCTGGGGTATTATCTGGCGGTAATTTATATATGAGCCTTCCAGCAGGCGGCTCGTGACGCAGGTGTGCTGAAAATCGACGGCGAGATAGTTTTTTTGCAGCGCCACCGTGACGGGCTGTTCGTCGTCCTCGATGAGTCGCGCTATTTCGTTGAGACTGCGCGCGGGAACAACGGCGGTCATGTTGCCGTCGCTGCTTTCCACGTTTTTTACGCAGCGTGCGAGACGGTATCCGTCCGTCGCAACGGCGGTGACGGTGTTACCTTCAAGGTCCAGCGATACCCCCTTTAATATGGGGCGCGACTCGTCGGTCGACACGCAAAACGACACTTTATTTATCAAATCGCGCAGATTTTTGCCCAGAAAAGTAAAATATTTGGCGTCATCCAATTTTTTTATGACGGGATATTCATCCTCGGGCAGACAGTTGAATTCGCTTTCGCAGCCGCGATAACGCATTTTCATTTTTTTGTCTTCGAAAAGACTGAGTTCCACTCTTTCGGCGTCGATTTTTTTGACGAATTCGGCAAACAGTCTGCCCGGCACTACGACGGCTCCTTCCGCACGCACTTCCGCGGCGATTACCTTTTCTATTGCCAGCTCCATGTCGGTGGCGGTGAGTTTAATGCCGCCGTCCACGGTTTCTATCTTTATGCCTTCGAGAATGGGACTGACGGTTTTTGCGCCCACCGCTTTAATTACTTTGTTTACCGCCTCCGATAAATCGTAACCGTTGCAAATAATCTTCATAAGTCTACCTCTTTTGCCAAAAACGCTGTATATTAGTGCCCGCAAACCGGATCGCAGCACATCGTATATATTATACAATGCCTGCCGTAAAAAGTCAATGCTTTACGCCCCCGGGCGCCTTTTTTGTTTGGGATAAGGAGCTTGTAAGACGATAGCTGTCCGCAATGAGCGCCATTATGTCCTCGTCGCGGTTTTTTCCGTCCAGCAAAATGCCCAGCCAATGCTGTTTGTTCATGTGGTATGCAGGTATGGCCGAGGGCAGAATTTCGCAAAGCAGCGGCACTGCGCCCGTCGGCACTTTGACGTTTATGTTGACGACTCCGCCGCGTTCGAAAATAAACGCGAAACATTTTCCGCCCCGCCCGTGTCTCATTGCCGCCCATTCGAAGTCGCCGAAGGGATACTCTGTAACCGCCCCGTCAAAACCCATGCAAGCGGCAATGGCGTCCTGTTTTGTGCGCATGTTATTCTTCCACTACCTTGCAGCCGCAGAACTTTTTGACCGATTCTATGGCCGAAGAACACGCCGCCACGGTATCGTAACTTTCTCCCACGCAAATAGTGCTCTTTTGCATATTGCGCAGCTTGTAATAAAATTTGCCGTTTTTGTCGCGGTCTATCACGAAATTGTTGTTGCGCGCGTTTTTCTGAACGTTTTCGACCGCCTTTTGCGCCTGAGC
>USEG01000041.1 GCA_900553555.1 uncultured Clostridia bacterium | reverse complement strand
CGCCGCTTAGTTTTGCAGCCAGAATACCCGTGACTCCCTTTTCCCACTCGGCATTGCATAGTACTAATGCGCGGTTGTGCACGATATCTTCGTATTTGATGTCCACGAGCGCATCCGCATACATTTCGCCGGACAGCTCTTTTCTTCTCGTGTTGTCTACTTCTATATTCTTAATAATCTCAAGTATGCGCGTTTTGTTTGATGACGTCAGCAATTCATATGCGCGGTATGCGTCTCCCATACGTCCGGCGGCATTTATGCGCGGAGAAATCTTAAAGGCAATATCTCCGGCAGTCGGCTTAACAAGATTTTGTGACGCAAGCAAACTTTTAAGACCAATATTTTTCGTATTTTCTATGCGCTTTAAGCCCATCTGGACAATTAGACGGTTTTCGTCCAACAGAGGAACAAGATCGGCTATTGTTGCAACGCTGCATAAATCAATATATTGGTACATCGTCTCCACGCCGGAAAGCGCCTGAATAAGCTTTAGCACCACCCCCGCGCCGCACAGTCCCTTAAAAGGATACCGGCAGTCAGATTGCTTGGGGTTTATGACAATGCATTGCGGAACGCGGCTGCCCACCTCGTGATGGTCGGTGACAATTATGTCTACGCCTAAATCTTTGACAAATTCCACTTCGTCATAGCCCGATATACCGCAATCGCACGTAATAATAAGGTCGGGCATTACGTTTTCAATAATTTTTGAAAGCGATTCGATATTCAAGCCGTATCCTTCATTGATGCGATTGGGAGTGTGTGAATATATATCCACTCCGCGCGACGTAAAATACAGCGATAAAATGGCGTTTGAACATATTCCGTCGGCGTCATAATCGCCATAAATTACTATTTTCTCTTTATTTTCAATTGCCTGCTCTATTCGCTGCGTTGCCGCCTCCATTCCTTTCATCAAAAACGGGTCGTGAAAATTTGCGGCATTCGGAAACAAAAAGTCTTTTATGTCCTTTTCCGACTCAATGCCACGCGAAAAAAGCAACTCAACGAGCTTTGCGTTTATACCGAGATTGCCGGCAATCTTCATTGCTTTTTCGGCGTCCGGTGAAGTATTATTTCTTTTTTCGAGTATGACATTCATAAATACGCACCTACTACAATAATTGCAAAAATAAGCCTCCGGAAGAAGGCTTATTTTTTACACGACAATCCATAAAGATTTACACCTTTTTGGACATTTTCCTTTTGATGACAAAGTTATCGCTAAACCATGACCATACCGAAGGAACAATAAAGTTCGAGGTATAAAAGACTGACAGCATACCAATGATTATCGGCAGCATAATATTGCTTAATGCGGGAACACCTATCACCGCAACAACAGCAAACAAAAGCAACACAACTACAAAAGTAATTATTGACCTGGGCATAATGCTTTTTACCGAAACATTGGCAATATCCGCATTAGTAGCGCCCGGCATATTCTTGCTGTTTTCTTTAATACTGCTGAACAAAATTAATATACTGTATATCGAATAACATAATACTGCGGCAAAAGAGATAATAAAGTTTGTTGCAAATTCGATATAGAAGATAATCATACCGCAAAGCGTAATAACCAAGTCCAGCGCAACGCCCAATATTGCCGACAGCGCGCTTGCCGTGCCGTATTTTATCCACATGAACACCAGTATAAGCACAAGTATCAAAGCAAACGACAAAAGCAAACGTTGCAGCCAAACCATATCCAGCGAGGAGCCTATAAGCCCGCTTGCCACTACGCGTCCGGAATATTCATCGCGCAAGATCAACGAGTCCTCAACATCGCTCTTAAGGCTGTCCGAAATGCTTGCACCCAAATGCACCGTTATCGTATCCGAAGTAACTTCATAATTCAATACGTTTACTCCGAGACGACGCAATTGATCTACTTTTATGTCTCCGATATTACCCGTCAGCAATGCATCGTTGTATTTCGCCACAATCGTATCGTTGGAAAAAGTGACTTCGGGGGCAAGATACACGACCTGGTTTTCGATGGCCTTTTGAAGAGCGGGATTTACCGTCTCCTCCATTTCCTGCTCGGAAGCTACGCCTTGATAGGATATCGCGATAGAATCGTTGTCGGCGCCATAGCGCTCGCATTCTGTAACTTTAATGCCATAATTATTGCCTTCTTCGTCTGTGAGATTTTCGGCAATAGAGACAATTTTATTACTGTAATCATCATACGTTTCATCGGTAAGTTTTGAACCGACCTTAATGCGCATTTTATATCCGCCCGTGACGTCCGGATCCAAATTTAACACACTGCCCATGGCCAATCCGTAAACAAGCAGCATGATGGCCGCAATAACCACCACTACAAGCGGAACTATCCATAGTTTTTTTCTGTTTGCGGCAACATTCGTCTTGCCGTTCTTATTGAGACCCATTAGTTTGCACCTCCTTCTTCCAATACTCCTGATGCATCGGCATTATCCGCAACAGACGGCGTATCCGAAGGACGTTTCAAACCCAGTATACCAGACTTGCCGTCGTCAACGCCAAACAGGTTGACAAACTGCTGAGATATGAATCTGAACACAAAAAATACGCAGAGCATCGATATAACTGTGCTTATTATAAGCGCTATACCAAAATCCAAAAGCGATGCCGGTCCAAGCAAAGCGAGAATAAACGCAACGCACAACAACATAATATTGCTGAACAAAATGTAGCTTATCGATTTTTTATTGCCGGCATGATAGCTGGCCGAAACCGATTTACCCGACAAAAATTCTTTGCGTATGCGTTCGGAAATAATTACGCAGCCGTCTATAGCCATTCCTATTCCCACTAAAATGCCCGCTATCGAGGAAATAGACAATTGAATCAAGGGGAATTCGGCAAAGACGAATATAGTGACTACGCCATATATAAGCATTGTAATAATGGACGAAACGCCGATAAGTCGATACTTTACCGCAAGGAAAACAAAGACGATAACAAGCGCTATAAGAACTGTAACAACGCTGATTGTCAAAGCCGTCCCGCTCAAAACGGCAGCTTCTGCGCCGGAATCTATCATGGACAAATTAAGCTGGAATGTACCGCTGTTTATCTGATCGGCAAGGTTTTTCGCGTCGGTTTCGGTTGCGCCGGTACCCATGGTGATGACAGGGTCTGTATCTATCTGCGCGTTTATCGTTGCGGTCGTGATGGGAGAATCTTCTCTCACACCGTCATAGACAAGATATATAGACATTGTGCTGCCTATATTATTGGCGGTGGCCTGCGAAAATTTGCTCCTTCCCGCATCAGTCAAAATAAGCTGCACATACGGACTTGCGCCGTTGCCGGTATCGCCGTATGCTCCGACAGCCGAAACCACGTCGTCACCCGTCAAAATAACGTCGTCTGTAGAATCCATGACAAACTCGATGCCGGCGGGAGTACCGATTATCTGGAACAAATTTTGTGCGTCATCCTCATCGGGAATGGAAACTCTTATTCTGTTATTGCCTTCGGTGACAACTACCGAGTCGTTATATCCTCTGTTTCTCAACATTTCCGAAAGACGAGTCTTTGTAGCGTCGAGCTTCGAGCTGAAATTAGCGGTATCTTCCGAGGATGCTTCATAAAGCGCATATACTCCGCCTTTTAAATCAAGTCCAAGGTCTATAACGCTTGCAAACGAGTTGTAGTTGTAATCGGTTCCCGGAATACGAAAACTGCACGTCGCCAAAACTAAACATATTGCAAGAGCTACGCCAACCACTATCAATTTAATTATTGACGATGTCTTCTTCATTATGTCCTCCAAATTTAACACGATATATTATAACGAATTACGTAAAATTAGTCAAATAAATAAAACGTAATCGCTAAAAAAATTATCAATGTTTATCGTTATTTTGAATTTTCAACACAATTGACGGCAATAGCGCACTCAATGCGTTTGCGCATGAGCTCGCAGCTTAACTCATAGGGCTTGTTTATACCGCCGCCGTATTTAATAGCGTTTGCCGCACATCCGCCGCTGCAATAATACTTTGCCCAGCAATTACGGCATTTATCTTTTTTGAGCAGATTGTTTTCGGCAAAAAATTTGGGAATTTCCGTATTAAAGGTGCCGTCCAGCACGTTGCATATGACATAATCTTTTTCGCCGTCGAATTGATGGCAAGGATATATATTGCCGTTGGGAGCGACGGCCACATAGTCGTTACCTGCACCGCAACCGACCAGTCTTTTAGACTCGCACGGGCCGTTGTAAATATCCAGCATGAAATGAAAGAAATTAAACCATTTTTCGCCTTTTCTGCGTTCGACATAGGCTTCCGCCAACTTATCATATTCGGCTTTAAGCTGTTCGATATCCTCTTTTTTGATGGCCAATCTGTGATTTTCAGGCAAAACTACCGGTTCTATCGACAACTGATCAAAGCCCAAATCGTTCAAAAACAACACGTCTTTGGAAAAATTTTTATTTAATGCCGTGTATGTGCCGCGTATATAGTATTGCCCTTTTCTCAACTGTTTGAAACGGAGCGCGTTTTTTATTGCGGTATCGAAAGATCCTTTGCCCGATGCCGTTTTGCGTACGCAATCGTGTACTGACCTGCGTCCGTCTATGCTGACGACGACATTATACATTTCTTTATTGAAAAAATCTATAATTTCATCGTTTAACAGCATTGCGTTGGTAGTAATGGTAAAACGGAAATTTTTGTTGTGCGCCTTTTCGATGCTGCGGGCATATTCGACAGTCTTTTTGACCACATCGAAATTCAATAATGGCTCTCCGCCGAAAAAGTCCACCTCGAGATTGTGCCTGTTCGCGCTTTTTGAAACAATCATATCGATGGCTTTGAGAGCGACGTCAAGGCTCATGTTTTCCGCTGCGCCGTTATACGTACCGCCGTCGGCAAAACAATATTCGCATCTCAGGTTGCATAGGTGCGAAACATTGAGACACATGGACTTTATTATGCCGCTATATACGGCCGGCTTATGCTCGCCTTCGGGCGAAAACAAAAGGCCTTGCCGCGTCAGTTCGTCTATTTCGCGCTGTGCATCGGCAATATCCTGTTCAGAATAGCATAAAAATTCTCCCTCCGGATAACTGTCGGGAGAAATTTTACGATTTATGAGTTTTTCAGTAAGCTCGTCTATTCCGTAAATAGAGCCGCTTTCCACATCTACGAGAAATACTTTCCCGAGACAATGAAACGTATGTACCATTTATTTCTCTTCTTTAATGATTCTGTTGATTTTCTTTTGTTCGCAAGCCTGATTTCCCACCGTGCAGCTGGTTTTGCAAGCCGATTGACAGCTGGACTGGCATTCGCCGCAGCCGGTTCCTTTATCTCTGCAAATTGTAGACTGCGCAATAACTTTGATATGTTTCATGATACCTGCCTCCGTATAAATTAAACTTTCATGTCTATTATACTAAAAAATGTATATCTTGGCAAGTAATTTAATCATATAAATCAACATTTACTTTTCTTTTTTTACGTTTACCACGATAATGCCGGATATCAACCCGCTAACGCCGCCCAAAACGCAATCGTTTAGCAGCTGCAAGTCGAAGGTAAACTGCGACGAAAATGTGGAAAATATGACGAATGACACCGCTATGTACGCTATCCCGAAGATAAAGCCTCTAAGCCAACCGTTGGGTCTTCGCGTAAAACAAATGAGCATTGACAGCAATATTGACAAGCATTTTATTACCTGATTGACAATGGCGATATATTTGGTGTCAATACTTAAAAACCGTATAACCGCGGCAAAAATCAATACCATCAGCAGCGTCAAAATTACGGATACGATAAGCGCCTTTACAAATTCCCACACACTCCCCGCGTTTTTTATTGTTTTTTCCATAACACAAGCCTCCACACAACAAATATATGCGGAGGCTTGTACGGATAGACTAAATAATCGATTATTTTTTGTTCGACGCTTTTTCGGTATCTTGCGACGACGCGGTTTCGTCCACAGCAGATTCCGTATTGTTTTCGGCGGTGTTTTCAGACGTTACTTCGCTGTTTTCGGCCGGTGTTTCGCTGGCGGCGGTATTTTCTTCCTCGGTTTCTCCGTTGTTTGAAACAGACGTACGGTAAATGGCGCGTATATCGAACGTAAGAACGCTGGACTCCTCCTCGGTGCCAGTGCGGATGTTCACCAGTTTATCCACGGGCGAAATCTCCTTGATGTCGACGATGGTGCCGTAAATGCCGCTGGAGGTCATTACTTTATCTCCCACCTTAAAGCTGCTCATACGCTCTTCTTCCAGTTGTTTATTCTTCTTTCTGGCTGCTCTGTTAAAGAAAAACAAAGCCACAGCCAACAAAACTATTACGCACAGCATAATAATTGTTCCGATATCAACAGCTGCCAATAAATTTAACACGTTATTTTCTCCTTGTTGTTTTTTTTAATAATAACATATTACCGCTCAAAATGCAAACATTTTTCGGCATATCGATATTTTTTCTACAATTTTTCACAATGTTCTTCGCCAATGCAGAAAATACCGCTCAGCTTTCGCTTTAACCGCGTATCGGTAATATTGTCGTTTAAAATGACTTTTTCGGGGGCTATGCTTATAAGCTTCATCAAAAGCTGGTCGGGACTGAAAATATCGGCTTTGCTTTCCTGTCCGCAAGGCGTCAACGTATATCCCCGTTCGCATTTATCTACGGCTATAATTTTATTTTTTGCCTCTATGCCGCTGAGCAGAAACTTCAATATTATATTAAAAGTATCTTCCTGTGATACCAAATCCGCATTGTCTTTTATCATTTTTGCCGAGGCACGCCACTCGCTGCGCAAATCGCGCAAAGCGAAATGATAAAATCCGTCAATATTAAAATCGCCGGAAAAACGCAGTTTGGACAAAATGTAACTGCGCTCTTCATCGCTGTTAAAGTTAGAAAGAGTATTTATGAGCATATCACGGGACAAGTTGTCGCAAAAACGTATGTTTAACACATTCAAAAAATACGCTCTCTTCTCGATAAAAACAAATAAATCCGCCAAAGCCTCGGCAAGAATATATTTAAGTTTATTCTTTTTAGCGGTTTCTGCGGCGAAACATACGCAAAAACGCTGACCGGATATTTGCTGGGCATATATGCCTCCCATGCGCTGCATCTCATTTTTTATTGCGTCCACTAAATACTGAATCCAATATGCGTATTTTTTGACAGTGCTTAACTTTATTTGATACATAGTCTTTTCCCTAATCTATTGTATGCATTGAAGAGGAAATTACGCATGTCCCTGTGAAACATTAAAAATTATTTTAGAAAAATTATTATTATTTGATTAAAAACAGTTGCTTTTTTTCGGGGAATATAGTATTATATATAAGTCGTGAGCACGTGCAGCACGGTGCGTGGGAGCTTAGCTCAGTTGGGAGAGCATCTGCCTTACAAGCAGAGGGTCATAGGTTCGAGCCCTATAGCTCCCACCATTTTTATCCCTTAGTAAGGCACCATAGC
>USEG01000040.1 GCA_900553555.1 uncultured Clostridia bacterium | reverse complement strand
AAGTTTTATGTATTGCGTTCATGTTCTAATTTGTCGTAAATTTCCTTTGCCGCGTTTTGCTGAGCCTCTTTTTTACTGCCGCCCTCTCCATGACCCGTAATTTTATTATCCAAAACCGCTCTTGCGATAAAGTATGGATGGCTTTGGTATCCTTTTTGCACCGGATCGTCATACTCCAGCGTAATTTTTCTCGCCTGGGCGTACTCCTGCAAACGACTCCTGTAATCTATCGCCGCTGCGAAAGATAAGCTCAAATGCTTATCGACAAATGTTTTTGCTTCCGTCATGCTGCCGCTGTCCAGATAAATCGCCGCAAGCACCGATTCGAATATATCCGACTGAATTTTCACGGGCATCGTATCACACTTTTCGGCGCCCTTGCCGAGACGCACAAACGGACACAGATCCATACGTTTTACGGCCTCGGCCAGAGGAGACCGTGAAACCATTCTTGCTCGCAGCATTGTCATCTCGCCTTCATCGCGCAATTGAGCATGATACAATTTGTCGGCGACAATAAAATTCAGAATGCTGTCTCCGAGAAATTCCAGCTTTTCATAACTTTCGCAATTTTTATGCTCGTTGATGTATGATACATGGGTAAACGCATTGACCAGCAAGGTTTTGTTGCGAAATTTATAGCCGATAATATTTTCGATTTTGTCTATTTGCCCGTCTGTCATGACCTTTATTTTTTCGCTTCCATAATGTCGGAAGAGATCGTGTCTATAAAATTCTTATCATGCAGTTTACAAGCCATTATAATAGAAGAGGTGATTGCTTCCGCGGTTGACGATCCGTGCGCCTTTACAACTATCTTCTTGACTCCCAGGAAACATGCGCCGCCCACTTTCTGGTAATCCATGCGCTCTTTAAGACTTTTAAAAACCGATTTCATCATGAGCGCACCCACTTTTGCCTTAAAAGACTCCTGTATGCCGCTTTTAAGCATATGCATAACATACATGGCTGTCCCCTCGATGGTCTTGAGAAGTACGTTGCCCACAAAGCCGTCGCATACCAACACGTCATAATCGCCGCTTAAAGCATACCGCGCCTCCATATTGCCTACAAAATTAAGTTTTGTCTGCTTAATTAGTTCGAAGGCGGCATGCGTCAGTTCGTTGCCTTTTTTGTCTTCTTCTCCGACGGAAACCAGTGCGACGCGCGGATTTTCCACTCCGGAAACGGCTTTCATAAAAGCGGCGGCCATGACGGCAAACTGAGCGAGATATTCCGGTTTGCAATCGACGTTAGCGCCCGAATCGCACAACGCGACATATCCGCTGCTGCCGGAAGGCAGTATAGGCGATAAAGCCGGACGCAACACGCCGGGCAGCCGTCCTATTTTCAAGATAGCGCCGGTGAGCAATGCTCCCGTAGAGCCGGCGGAAATCAGCCCGTCCACGTCATCGCGGACATGACAGATATCGCATGCAACGGCGAGTGTCGACTGCGGTTTGTCTTTTATGGCTTTTGTCGGAGACTCGTTGTTGGATATCGTATCTTTAGCGTCTACGATTTCCAGCCTTTCTTTATCATATGACAAGTTCGCTAATATCGGCGACAGTATATCCGAATTGCCGACAATAATAATTTCTAAATCGGGGCGTTTGCTAAGAGCGTCAACACAGCCCCGAACAACCACTTCTTCTCCTTTATCCGCTCCGTAAGCGTCAACAACAAACTTCATATCGCATCTCCCAATTAACAAATCGGTCTCACCAAAAACTTAGCGAGACCAACTGTATTATTATTCCGTTTTTTCTTTAATTTCTACTCTTTGAACACCGTCATAATAGCCACAGTTTTTGCAAACTCTGTGATTGAGCATCATTTCATGACACTGCGGACACTCGCGGATTGCAGGGGTTTTGATCTTCCAATTGGCATAACGCGAATTGCCGGCCTGTTTGGAAACTTTATGCTTTGGTACCGCCATAATAGCACCTCCTCTTTAAGTCAAATGCTATAATATTATAGTAAATAATTAAATGTTTGTCAAGAAAAATTGGCCTTGTTTTCGCATTTTAATTGAAAATTTCAATTTTATCGCATTTTAGATCATAAAAATATACGCCGGCGACGTCCGTTGAGCCGTCATCCGTTCCGCTAAGGTTGAATAATTGATTGCCCAGCACCTTTTTGCCGTCTACTTTTTGCCCTTTTTCCATCCGAAATAATGTATATGTACTAAAAGCGGGACTTTCAATATCTTCCGCGTCCACGCCGGAAGACACAAACAGTATCTTTTCGTACAGAGTGTATTCGACAGCGCAAAACTTATCTAAATTGACGTACCTAAACCCCATATCGGTTTCTTCGCCTTCGGCAAGCACGACGGCCGTTATCCCGGCGTTATCGAAAACCTCCAGCGCATTCGCGTTGAATTCCCGAACATACACTTTGCCTATTTGTATCTTGTCGGACAAAAGCGCAAGCTCCCGGGCAATGGAAAAATCGCAGTCCATCAAAACCACTTCGTCGATTTTCGGCATTTTCAGCGCCATGATTCTGTCAAACAGGTTCTCTCTCCCCGTCAGATCGGCCACAAGAGCGGTATTCCCGTTACCGTCTATTACTACGCTTACAGTCTGTCCGTACTCGTCGGGATAGCAATACACTCTTGACGTTGTGTCTTCAAACGTAAAATTATAGCCTGCAATCATAACAAGCATATAAGTTAAGCAAAGCGCAACCGCCGGCCATTTGAATCTGCCTTTCATGACGTATCTGCTCATCACGAAATACGCTGCATAAACAGAAAACACCGCTCCTCCCGCAAACAGCGCAAAATCTGCAAAAGGAAGCGAACTTACTACTCTCGTCACAACGTCGAAAATATAAAGTCCGGGATAAGCCAAGGCCGCCGTAAACCACATAAACGGCAACACAAGCGATATTATCATGGCGATAAACAAGACGATAAACGTCAGCATGATCACATACGACAACACCACATTTGCCATTACCGAATATATAGAAAGCTGCGAAAAATAATACAGCATTGCGGGCGTTATGCCTATCTGGGCGGACAGCGACAACGCTACGGCATTTGTAACTTTGGTCAATTTGCCGCGGCATAATTTGCCCAGCGCGCCCGACAGCGGCTTATAAAAAATATTTATTCCGAGAACGGCTACCACACTCATTACAAAGCCGGCGTCAAAAACGGCAAAAGGCCTTATCATCAAATAAAGCGAGCACGCCAAACCGAGGTTGTTTAGCGAGTCGTTGCGTTCTCCTGTTATTCCGGCGACCTGCGCGCACAGACTCATGACGGCGGCCCTTACAACGGACGCCGAAAAGCCGACAAGCACATTATACAAAAACAAAATTATCGCATTGACAAAAAACGATGACTTGCGACCCAATCTCAGTATTTTGCAAAAACGTGCTATTATCCAGGACAAAAACATTATATGCAGTCCGGATACCGCCAGAATATGGCCTATTCCGCTGATGCTGTATGCGCTGCGCGTACCATATTCGAGCTGGCTTTTGTCACCTACGGTCATTCCGTAAGCTATCTCGCCGTACCTTCTGCCCAAAACCGAAATAAACCCGGAACGTATTTGTTCCCTTATATAACAATCGTAGGGAACGGACACTCTTTTTTGCACGCTGAACTCGCCGCTTTCGACATAACAGCGGTATTTGACGCCCAGACGATAATAGTAGCCGTTTATGCCGTCATCGTCTATAAGAGATAGCTTGCTAAGTGTAGCCGTACAATAAAATCGGTCGCCTATTTCAAATTGCGAGCAATCTATTTCGTCCGAATAGCTCTCCTGCAAATAAACTATGATATTACCGCTCTCGTCTTGGTCCGACGGGCGCACAAGCAAACTTTTACTAAGTCCGTCATCATAAATTTCTTCTATCGTGCCGTTTACAGCGAAGTCTTTGGCGGAATCACCTGTAAAAAGCGCGTTGCTTTTGTAAAAAGACATTGTCATTATGCAATTGACTACCGTAACCAGCGCAATGCACACAACAACAGCCATTCCGATTAGTTTTATCTCATCCTTGCGGTAAATGACGCACAATATGAGCGCCATAATTCCCAAAGCGCAAAAACCTATCAAGGCCAGCGCAGCATTCCGATAATATTCGACGAAAAAGATTACGGCCAGTATAGCCGCAACGGCGGAAAATAAAAATGTTCTGAAATTTACTATCCTCGGAATACCCATAATGGTGTTTGCCTTTTTAATTTAACGTTATGCGCCTGTAATATTCGTAACGATTGTCGTTTATGGTCTCTTTTATTTCCGACGCTATGTCCTTGTTTTTAAGCATCTCGCCGGCAATATTTTTTGCTGCGGAAATGTTTGCCGCGTTAATTATCATATCCCCTTTGCCGTGCTGATTACTGCCGAGAAAGTCGCCCGCTCCGCGAGTATTGAAATCGTACTCGGCAAGAGCGAAACCGTCGCTACATTGTTCGACATAACGTATTCTTTCGATGGCGTTCCCTATACATCCCTTAACCACCAAAAAACAATAACCGTCCTTTTTACATCTTCCCACACGGCCCCTTAGCTGGTGCAGCTGACTAAGGCCGTATCTTTCGGGGTTGTAAATAGCTATATTGACCGCTTGAGGCACATCAATACCCACTTCGATTACCGTAGTCGTAATTAAAATCCGAATTTTGCCCGTTACAAAATCAGCCATTATCGAAGTTTTTTCGCTCTCGCTCATTTTTCCGTGCAGCAATCCCACAAACGCGCCTGCTTTTTTCTTTTCTTTGTACAGGCGTACACACGAGATAAGGTCATCGTCGTCTTCGCTCTCTTCTACCCGCGGACAAACGACAAATGTGCGCTCATCATATTCTGCCCGCTCGAAAAAATAACGCCACATATCTTCTATTTTATATTCCGGCACTATTTTTGTCCTGACCTTTGCCTTTTTGGAAGGGATGGTTTCAATGACAGACTGCTTTAAGTCGCCGTAAAGAGTCAGCGCCAATGTGCGCGGAATGGGTGTGGCCGACATGACAAGACAATCTGCCGATTGCGTCTTGTTTTCGAGGCTGCTTCTTTGGTTTACTCCGAATCTATGCTGCTCGTCGGTAATGACAAGAGCAAGCTTGTTAAATTTAATATCTTCCGAAAAAACGCTGTGCGTGCCCACGACACACATATATTTACCGCTTGCTATTCCTTCCGCAATTTCATCGTGGACTGTCATTCTGACGCCCGAATGCAGCAAGCAAACTCTTGTTTTTACATCGGGGAAAAATTTAATAAGATTATCGTAATGCTGCTGCGCCAATATTTCGGTGGGACACATGATAACGCTTTGGTATCCCGACAAATACGCGTAATACATTGCCGCGAACGCTACGATTGTTTTGCCGCTTCCGACGTCGCCCTGTAGCAGCCGGTTCATGCAAACGGGTGCGTGCATATCGCTGAGAATATCCTTTATCGCATTGTTCTGACATTCGGTAAACTCAAACGGCAACGACTCGATTGCGCGCCAAAGCAATTGCTCATCGCCATAATAAATTCTGTTTTTATTGTGTACGGCACTTTTTTTGATAAGCTCGTAAACGCAAATCGTATAACTGAGATATTCGATGCTTATACTGTATTTTGCCTTTGATATGTTTTCCAGCGTCTTAGGCCTGTGTATTATGTTGTATGCCTCTTCCAGCGGCATAAGGCCATAGGCGTCGCGCAGGTTTTCGGGAATAAAACTGACTATTTGAATGTTTTTAAGCAATACTTCCATTGCGGAGGCGACGACTGACGAAGGGAGTCCTTTTATTTGTTTATACAATACAATAATGTCGGACGCGCATTTATCCGCACGGACAAGCTTCGGGTTTATCATTTCGACGCAGTTATTTTTGCGCCGGGCCTTTCCTATTATGTAATAATCTACACCGGGCAGGACAGAAGAAGCAAAATACCTTTGATTGTACCACACGCAATACACCGAAGCTTGTCCGCAAATAAATTTTTCACGTACAATGCAAAGATTTTTCCTTACGTAATTTGTTTTTACAGGGGCGCGGAACTGAGCAAGAAAAGCCGCGTCTTCTCCGTCGGCTACGACAGAAAAATCCGTAAGATTGCGCGTATCGACATAGCGAACGGGAAAAAACGACAATAAATCCATAGGGGTTAATATGCCTTCTTTTTCCAATAATGCCAGTCGCTTGTCTTTTAATCCTTTTATATCGCTTAATTTCATAGTACACTTATGTATAAAATAAGGTTATCCACTTGACCTGCGGATAACCTTAATGATATTACAACTTAATTATTCAACCGATACCAGATAATAGTACAACGGCTGTCCGCCAAAATGGCAATCTACATCACATTCGGGGAATTCTTCGGCAAGTTCCTGTTTTATTTTGTTTGCCTCCTCTTCGGTGACGTTGTTTCCGAAGTACAGACAGATACAGCTGCTGTCTTCGTCCACAAGTTTTTCCACCAATTGTTTCGCAACGGCGGACACGCTGTCGCCTTTGGAAACAATCGTATGCGAATCCATTCCTATTATGTCGCCTTCGTTGAGTTTGAGATTGTCAATTTCGGTGCTTCTTACGGCGTAAGTGACCGCTCCGGACTTAACCGATTCCATAGCCTCGGTCATTGCGCTCTCGTTTGCCTCGACAGATGCGTCCGGATCAAACGCCAGCAACGCCGACAAGCCCTGAGGCACGCTGCGGCTGGGAATAATGTGCAATTTGCGATTGCTAAGCGCCTTTGCCTGTTCGGCCGCCAAAATGATGTTTTTGTTGTTGGGGAAGACAAATATATCCTTTGCGTTTACTTTATCACAGGCTTTTGCGATATCGTCGGCGCTGGGATTCATGGTTTGACCGCCTTCTATTATGCTGTCACACATAAGATCCTTGAAAATACTGGCTATGCCTTCGCCCGCACATACCGAAACAATGCCATAAGGTTTTAATTCGACCTTCTTCTTGCCGATAAGCTTTCTGTTCTGCTCAAGCATGTTTTCAATTTTAAGGTTGTCAAGCTCGCCCAACTTCAAAGCGTTGGTCAAAACTTCGCCGGGCTGATTAGAGTGGACATGTACCTTTACCATCGACAAATCGCCTATTACAAGCACGCAGTCTCCTATCTGCATAAGCGTTTCGCGGAATCTGTCAATATCCGCTTCCGTTGTCTTTTTATAAAGATTTATTATGAAAAATTCGGTGCAATAGGCGTACTGAATTTCGGCAAGATCGTTATAATCGAAGTGTGCCTCTTCGCTGTATTTGGCGTCCTCGGCTTTGACGTTTGCGGCGTCGTCAAACGACAACACAATGTCTTCGTTGTCCGACAAAACGGCGGCGAATCCCTGCATGAGTATCAGCAGTCCGCGCCCACCGGCGTCCACAACGCCCGCTTTTTTTAATACCGGCAGCATATCGGGCGTCTTTTTAAGCATTTCTTCGCCTGCATCTATAACTTTTAAAAGGAAACTCTGAAAGTCTATATTGCGTTTATTCATCGAAGTGGCAGCTTCGCTCATTGCTCTTACGACGGATAAAATCGTACCCTCTTTGGGCTTCGTGACCGCCTTGTATGCCACTTCCGTGCCCTTTGACAAAGCATTTGCGAAATCTTTGGCGGCAAATTCTTCTTTTGAGGACAATACGTCCGTAAGTCCTTTGATGATTTGGATGGTGATGACGCCGCTG
>USEG01000039.1 GCA_900553555.1 uncultured Clostridia bacterium | reverse complement strand
CCTCTCGCTCCTTTGAGAGCGCCTTTTGAGAAGGCGGAACACAAAAGCGACATTGAATTGGACGTACATTCCGATACTTCACGCGCCGCCGACGCCATTGTCAGCGACATATTTGTTCCGGTGTCTCCATCCGGAACCGGGAAAACATTCAGCGAATCAACGTATTCTTTATTTGCATTAAGCAGCTTTGCACCGCTTAAAATCATCCTTCTGAAAGTAGCGCCGTTAATTGACTTAATCATTAACAAACCTCCGATAAATTAAACTCTCACTCCAACGACGTTTATATTGATGTCATCCACCACCATTCCCGTAAAACGTTCCACATTATACTTTACCGCTCGTCTAAGCGACTGCGATACAGCCTCTATGGATAAACCGTATTTTATTACTACATATAAATCAATATAAATTCTGTCACCGTTTGTGAAGACGCGAACTCCACGGGAAATCTTTTGCTTTCTTAGCATATCCGACAAACTGTCGGTAAAACGCTTTGAAATCATGTCTACGATGCCATAACATTCCAGTGCAGAACTGCCGGCAACCTGCGCTATCGCTTCTTCGGTAACCGTAATTCGGCCATATGCATTGGATGTACTGACGCTCATAATACCTCCCGATAACGTTCTGTCCCCCTTATTTTACTATATACAAATAAAAAAAGCAACAAATTAAGGCCGGTTTGAAAAAAATTTCACATTTCTCCTCCTTATTTTTAAGAATATGTTAAAAATTTACAAAAATGCCATAAAATTACTTGATTTTTCTTTTTTTATATGCTATACTTTATAGGTAAGTCAAAAAATTCGGGAGGTGCTTCCAATGAGCAAGGTATGTGCTATTTGCGGTAAAGGTAAAGTAAGCGGTAACAATGTCAGCCATTCCAACCGCAAAACCAAACGTACTTTCAGCGCAAATGTACACAAAGTCAAAGTGGAAATCGACGGCGTCGTTTCCAATCAGTATGTGTGCACTCGCTGTCTTCGTACCAATAAAAATTCTTTGTAATTGCTATAATTTTAACGATAAAACGCGTTCCTGATAGGAACGCGTTTTTCTTTTTTTCAGTCTTTTAAATTACTTTTTCCATCCGCTACCGCTGACCGTCCTTTTTGCGACAAAACAAAAATCTTAAAATGCCGCTCAAAAACGCCGGCGCCTTAAAACAATAGATTTTCATATACATACCTCCCGCAATTGCATAGTATATTATATGTCGATCAGCTCTCTGCCGCTACTTTAAGCGCGCTTATTGCCGCTTTCGCGTCGGGGGCGTTGAAAACGGCGCTGCCGGCAACAATCGTATCCGCTCCGGCTTTTACCGCCTCGCCTATGTTGTCAATCGTAATGCCTCCGTCTATCTCCAAAGCTATTTCGCGTCCCGATTTTTCTATCAATCGGCGCACCGCGCGTATCTTCTCCGTTGAACTTTCGATATATTTTTGTCCGCCGAATCCGGGGTTGACGCTCATTATAAGCAGCATATCGCAGTACGGCAAAAATTCCTCCGCGACGCTCACATCGGTTTCCGGCTTTAATACAAGTCCGCTTTTTATGTTGTAACTGCGTATTTCTTTAAGCGTTTCGGCAACGCGTTTTGTAGCTTCGTAATGAATAGTAATATAGTCGGCGCCGGCATCGGCGAATTTTGCTATATAACGTTCGGGGCGGTCAATCATAAGATGAACGTCGAGCGGCAAAAGCGTACACTTGCGGATATCTTCTATCATTTTCGGTCCAAAAGTGATATTGGGGACGAAAATGCCGTCCATGACGTCGCAATGCACAAGATCCGCCCCTCCGATGTCGATTTTTTTAATTGCCTCTCCCATTTTTGAAAAGTCGGCGCTTAAAATAGACGGCGCTATTTTTATGCTCATAAAAGACCTCCTTTGTACTTATTTTTGCTTTGTAATTCCGACGTTATCTGTTTGTACCTTTCATAACGTTCCTTAGAAAGTAAACCGGCGTCCACCCGACGCTTTACTTCACATCCCGGCTCGGCAATATGCTTGCAGCGACGGTAACGGCATTTATCGGATAAATCTACATACACATTGTAGTACAAATCCAAATCGTCCGCATCGATATCAAACACATCCAAAAGGCTGAATCCCGGCGTATCGGCCACATACGAATTTTCTCCGACGGGGACAAGAGACACGGCGGTTGTCGTGTTTTTTCCGCGTTGTATTTTTTCGCTTAGCTGTCCCACTTCACATTGTTTTTTTCCCGTAATCAGATTGATAAGCGACGATTTACCCGCCGCGGACTGTCCTGCAAGACAGGTAATTTTGTCTTTGAGCAGCGGCATTATAGCGTTAATCTGTTGGTTTTTGACGTTTACGGTCACGATATCGCCGACCTCGCCGGCGTATTGGCGCACGACTTCGCCGGTCAAATCTTTTATATCGGTTTTGTTGACACATAAAATGCAGTCTATATGTTTTGCATGGCAGTTTAGAATAACTTTATCTATTAGCATAAAATCGGGTGCCGGCAGCGGCGATATCATCATAACTACCTGGTCTATATTGGCTATTGCGGGTCGGATAAGAAAATTTTTTCGCGGAACGACGCCTTTTATTACCGCTTCTTCGCCGACTTGTTCGAGATATACCATATCGCCGGCCAGAATTTCGCCGTTGTTTTTAACCTTTTTACGCGAGCGGCACACCACTTCGCTGTCGCCGACGGCTACAATAAAACTAAAATTGCCGGCTTTTAAGACGCGGTGAGGAACGTTGGCATCAATCATTTCCGCTCTCCATGTATTTTCGCCTGAGCTGTCCGCAGGCCGCCCCTATGTCGCCGCCTTTGGAACGCCGTATTGTTGCGTTCACGCTGTAGCGGCACAGCTCCTTACAGAACTGCTCGGCCTCGTAATTGGTACACCCCTTCACATCTTTTTCCTTGACATAATTTAACATAATCAAATTTATATGCGCCTTAGCTTTGTGCGCTATTTCTGCAAGACGGCGGCAATCTGCCTGGCCCATGTTCGACTGCTTTATCATGGTATATTCAAAAGAAGTCCGACGTTTGGTCTTATCGGCATAATAATCGACGGCGTCTATAATTTCGTCAATAGAATATTTATTAGCTATAGGCATAATTTTGCGCCTTGACTCGTCGGTTGTGGCATGCAAAGAAACCGTGATGTTTACCGAGTATCCGTCATCCGCCAGCAAACGTATTTTTTCGGTTAGTCCGCATGTCGAAAGCGTGATATTGCGCTGACTTACGTTTATGCCCTCTTTTGCAGACACGAGCGTTAAAAAGCGGGTGACGTTTTCGTAATTGTCAAGCGGTTCGCCGCTGCCCATCAAAACGATATTGGAAATATTCCGGCCGTCGGCGTTTTCGCCCAAATCTTTGTTGACCGCCAGCACCTGCGCCAGCATCTCTCCCGCGGTGAGATTGCGCACAACTCCGCCTATTCCGGACGCGCAAAACGCGCAGCCCATTCTGCATCCGACCTGGGTGGATATGCAAACGGTATTGCCGTAACCTTGCTTCATCAATGCGCCTTCTATTACGTTGCCGTCGTTGAGTCTGAAAATGTATTTCATGGATTTATCGGCGGAAACCAGCCTGTCCGCAATATCGACGGGGCGCGGAGCAAACATTTTTGACAACAATTCCCTGTCCGCTAAGGATAAATCGGTCATTTCGTCAAAAGGCACGTATTTGGTCATCCATTTGTAAACCTGTCCCGCGCGGAACGGCTTAAAGCCCTGTTCTAAAAGCGCGGATTTTAACCGTTCAAAGCTCAGGTCGTAAGCGTCAATCATACAAGCCTCCTCATGCGCGCGACAAAAAAGCCGTCGCATCCGTCCGTCTGCGGATATAGTGACATTACGCCCTCATCGCCGCATTTTTCCGTTTCGAAATTCGGGTGCGTATTCAAAAATTCACTCACTACGTCCTGATTTTCTTCATGCAGTATCGTACATGTTGAATAACAAAGTCTGCCGCCCGGTCTTACATAACAAGCGGCATTTTGCAATATCTTTTTCTGGATATTGACTATTTCACATTGCATGGCTTGCGTTCGATGTAAAAAAACATCGGGTTTTGAACAAAATACGCCCAGTCCGCTGCACGGCACGTCGCACACCACAATATCGAATTTATCCTTCCATTCGTCGCGAAGTTTTTCCGCGTCATTTTGAAGAGCCGTTATTTTTACGCCGACGTTTGCGGCATATTTTTCAATGAGTTTTACTCTGTGCGGATATAAATCACACGACGTTACGTCAAAATTCCCCGCCTGCGCCATAAAAACCGATTTACCTCCCGGTGCGGCGCAAACGTCTAAAACTTTGCCGCAGTCTTTATCTTTTATATAAAATTCCGCCGCATAGATGCTGGCAAGCGATTGCACTATGTAATCGGAGCCGTCCATTTTTTGCAGTTCGTCAGCCGTAACATAATATCCGCGCGGACTCAAATCCTTACAATCATACTTTTTTTGAAATTCGCCCGGCGTTATTCTGCTCGTATTTACGCGGATATGCGTTTTTACCGGCAGGCGCGCGGTAAGCATATCCATGGTAAAATCAAAACCGTATTGTTTCAACAGTTTTTTGGACAGCCATTGAGGCGTTCCTCCAAAGACAGTGACATACTGCAACCTGTTTTTTTTATCGGGGAAAACGGCGTTTTGATAATTCTTCAATACCGCATTGACAAATCCGGAAAGCTGTCTTTTCCCTATGCTTTTAGTAAGTTCCACCGATGCGGACACCACGGCATAGGCGGGCTGGGAGGTAAAATACAGCTGATACAGACCGATTTTTAAGATAAGCGCTATTTTCGGCTTGGGCGACGAACTGACAAGCGATTTAACGGCGCAATCGAGATAATTGTTTTTTTCGAGAACGCCGTAAAAAACCTTTGTTACAAACGGCTTATCCTGCGCGGGAACGGCGCCTATCTGCTCGTTTAACGCTATACCGCAAAACGCCTTGTCAAAATAAACCCGGCTGAGCATATCGAAAATAATCTTTTGTCTTTGATAATTAGTCACTCGTCAAGACTTCTCCGCTGCGCATTTTTATGCCGTTTAAGAATTGCTCGGCAAGCAATTTGTTTTTGTTGGCTAACTGCAATAATTTTATTTCCACAGCGCCTTTTCCGCAATAAACGATAATTTTTTTGTTTTTTATTTCGATGTGGCCGGCAGAGCCAACAGCGTCGATATTTTCCAGCTTGAATATTTTTAACATACTGCCGTTGTAAAAGGTATAGCCGTATCCCATACCGCGTATTTTATTGCGCACTTTTCCCGCGTCCATGGTCCAATCAATAAGCGCGTCTTCCTTTTTAAGCATGCGGCATTTAGTCGCTTCGTTCTCGTTTTGCGCAACGGGCGTGATTTTTCCCGCAATATAGTCGGGCAATGTTTTTATAAGCAGTTCCGCCCCGACGGACGCGGCTTTTTCGAAAAGTCCGTCAATGTACATATCGTCGGGAATATTAAACTTCTCCTTTGCCAGCATCGCGCCGGTATCCATTCCGACGTCGGTTTTCATAATGGTTACGCCTGTAACTTTATCGCCGTTTATTAGCGCCCATTGCAAAGGACTGCTGCCCCTGTAACGCGGCAGCAACGACGCGTGCACATTGAGTATGCCGTAACGGGGAATATCGATAATTTCCTGCGACAGTATCTGCCCGTATGCGCACGTTATTATGACGTCCGGACGGAGACTTTTGAGCGTTTCGACGCCCTGGACGCGTATTTTTTCAAACTGATAGACGGGAATATTGTGTTCGAGGGCGGCGCTTTTTACCGGAGAAAAAATGACGTTGCCCTTTCTGTCCTTGTTCCTGTCCGGCTGCGTGACGACGGCGGCGAGCTGCGTACCCTTTAACAGCTTATCAAAAGTAGGCAAAGCAAAGGCGGGCGTCCCCATCAAGACGGTTCTTATCATTTTTTATCCTCCGTTAAGCCCCCGATTACTTTATCTGAATACAGTATTCCGTCAAGGTGGTCTATTTCATGACAAAAAATCACCGCCAAAAAGCCCTTTATGTTGTAGACGTGCTTTTCGCCGTGTCTGTCCTGAGCCTCCACCGTTATAGAAGCGGGGCGCTCCACCGAACCGTGCACGCCCGGAAGGCTCAAACAGGCCTCCACGTTTATCTGGCTGCCGGAGCTCTTTGTAATGACGGGGTTTACCAGTTCGTAAAAGACTTCCTGGTCGCGGCTTATCACCACCACTCTTTTGATTATGCCCACCTGAGGAGCGGCAAGACCTACTCCGTCGGCAGCAAGCATGGTTTCTTTCATGTCGTCTATCAGGACGGCGAGGTGCTCGTCAAACTCTGTTACTTCTCTGCATTTTTCTCTTAAAGTGGGATTATTCCCCGTTAAAATCGTGCGTATTGCCATATAAGTATTCTCCTTTATTTAACTCAGATTGTTGGGGTTGATTTCCACAAACACGCTTACTTTCGGAATCGTATATTCATCAACCGTTTCATAAATTTGCCTTGTAATGTTCTCTTCGTCCCGCACTATGCGCACCAAAATCTGAACGCGGTATTTGTTGGAAATACGCTTAACCGGCGATTTCATGGCGGCGAAATACGCTATACTGTCGCGCTTCCCTTTAAAATCTCCGCTTAGCCGGTCAAAAATCTTTTTAAGCACATCATGCGCAAGCTGCTCGTTTTCACAGCTGACAAGCACTCTTACTATGCGGGAAAAGGGCGGATATTTGGTAACTTCGCGCAAATTTATTTCCTTTTCGTAAAAGCCGGCGTAATCTCCGTTGACTATATACCGGTAAACATAGTGCCGCGGCGAATAGGTTTGCAAAACCACTTCTCCCGGTTTATCTGCGCGCCCCGCTCTGCCTGCCACCTGTGTAATGAGCTGATACGTCCTTTCCGTTGCGCGAAAATCGGCGAAATGCAAGCTCATATCGGCGTCCACTATGCCCACAAGCGTCACGTCGGGAAAGTCGTGTCCCTTGACTATCATTTGCGTGCCGACAAGAATGTGCGCCTTTTTTTGCCTGAATTTTGACAAAATATCGAGATGGGCGTCCTTGGTCTGCGTCGTGTCATTGTCCATGCGCAGTATGCCGACATCGGGATAACGCTGCGACAAAAGCTCCACCACCTGCTGTGTGCCGACAAAGCCGCGTTTTATATTTTCGCTGTGGCAGACGGGACATTCGTCCAGCACTTTATATCTGTTGCCGCAGTAGTGACACTTCAAGACATTTTCGTCTTTGTGATACACCAGCGACACGTCGCAATCGACGCATTTTGCCACATATCCGCACGAACGGCACATCATGTATGACGAATATCCGCGGCGATTGATAAAAATTATCGCCTGGTCTCCCTTTTTCATGCACTCGTCCAGTTTTGAGTTTAGCAGCCGGGAAAACAGGCCGTTGTTGCCGTCGTAAACTTCACGGCACATGTCGACAATATCGATTTTCGGCAATGGTCCGGCGTTGACGCGCGTCTTCATCTCCACAAGCTTATATTTGCCTGTCTTAGCCGAATAATAACTCTCTATAGACGGCGTGGCGCTGCCGAGAATAAGATTGCACCCGCATATACGCGCGCGCTCCTGCGCCACCTCATGCGTAAAATAGCGGGGGTTGCTTTCGGAAACATAACTGGGATCGTGTTCTTCATCGATTATGATGATTCCGAGATTGCGCACCGGCGCGAACACGGCCGAACGGGCTCCCACCACGAC
>USEG01000038.1 GCA_900553555.1 uncultured Clostridia bacterium | reverse complement strand
TATGGGCCACGTAGACCACGGCAAGACCACCCTCATAAGGGCGCTCACCGGCCGCAATACCGATCGCTGGGAGGAGGAGCAGCGCAGGGGCATAACCATAGACCTGGGCTTTACCTGGTTCGACCTGCCCAGCGGCAACAGGGTGGGCATAATAGACGTGCCTGGGCATGAGAAGTTCGTAAACAACATGGTGGCGGGAGTAGTGGGCATGGATCTTGTGCTGCTGGTCATCGCCGCGGACGAAGGCGTTATGCCCCAGACCGTAGAGGCTATCAATCACGCAAAATCTGCCAAAGTGCCCATTATTGTAGCCATAAATAAAATCGATAAGCCCGGTGCGAATATCGATCGAGTAAAACAGAACCTTATGGAATATGACTTGGTGCCCGAAGAATGGGGCGGCGACGTTATGATGGTGCCGATTTCGGCAAAAACAGGCGAAGGCATAGACAAACTTCTGGAAACCATTTTGTTTTTGGCCGAGTACAACAACTATAGAGCCAATCCCAAGAGAAGCGCCCGCGGCGTTATCATCGAATCCAAGCTCGACAAAGGCAAGGGTCCTGTAGCTAACGTAATCATACAAAACGGAACATTACACGTCGGCGATTATGTGGTGTCGGGACTGACGTCGGGAAGAGTCAGAGCCATGAGCGACGATAAAGGGCGCAATATTAAAGAGGCAGGTCCTTCATCGCCCATATCTCTGCTGGGATTTGCAGATATTCCCAACGCGGGGGATGCCATGTACGTTGTCAGCGATGAAAAAACGGCTAAACAAATTATCGATGAAAGAACCGCCAAACTTAAAAACGAACAAGCTAATCAAGGCCAAAAAGTGTCGCTTGACGATGTATTCAATAAAATCAGCGAAGGAAAAATCAAGGAACTCAATCTGATAATAAAAGCGGATTTGCAGGGTTCTGTCGAAGCTCTTAAATCGTCGCTGGAAAAATTGTCGACACCGGAAGTTAAAGTCGTCATTGTGCATGGCGGCGTTGGCGCTATCAATAAATCGGACCTTATGCTTGCCGGCGTTTCCAATGCAATAATAATAGGCTTTAATGTTCGCCCCGACAGCGAATCTAAAAATATGGCCGAGAAGATGGGCATAGATATCAGACTTTACAACGTGATTTATGACGCTGTAGATGATGTAAGCAATGCCATGAAGGGCTTGATGGCGCCTAAATATGAAGAAAAGATAATAGGAAAGGCGCAGGTGAGAAACGTCTTCAAACTGTCTTCCGCCGGAGAAGTAGCCGGAGCATATGTCACAAGCGGCAAAATTACGCGCAATTGCAAAGTGCGCATTTATCGCGATAACGTCGTAATTTTCGATGGTAACATCAATAACCTTAAACGCTTTAAGGACGATGTAAAAGAGGTCGCGCAGGGCTATGAGTGCGGTATAAGCATAGATAATTTTACCGGTCTTAAGGAAAACGACGAAATCGAAGCTTATATAGTAGAAGAAAAGCAAAACTGACGGAGTGCGTATGAATTATAGAATTGAAAGGTTAAACGGCGATATGCAGCGCGTGTTGGCGGATATAATAGAGCATCGCATTAAGGACCCGAGAAAAACGCAGCTGGTCGGAGTGACAAAAGTGGATATTGCCAAAGACTTAAAGACGGCTAAGGTGTATTTGAGCGTATTGGGCGATAAAGACAGCGCTCTTACAACATTTAACACTGTAGTAAGGTCGACGGGATTTATTAAAAGCGAACTGGCAAAGGAGTTTCGCGACATTCGTCAAATACCCGATATTCACTTTATTTTGGACAATACTTCCGAGTACGGCGAAAGAATAGACAAAATTTTGAAGGAAATCCAGCGAGATGATTGACCTTGTTAAACACCTAATTAATGCTCGAAATATTTTGATCGTTTGTCATGTGCGGCCGGACGGAGATTGTCTGGGCGCAGGGTTTTCCTTGTATTCAGTAGCAAAAAAATTAAATAAAAGTGCCGATTTTTTGTGTGATTCCCCCTTTCCCGAACACTATTCTTTTATTAAAAACCATGAAATATTCGGCAAAAGAGAGTTGTCCGAATATGATCTGGCTATATCGGTAGATTGCGCCGATGAGTTTCGCATGGGAGAGTATTCGGACATTTATTTTAGCTGCAAACAAACCGTAAATATCGACCATCATGCAACAAATACGATGTTTGCAGCCGTTAATGAGGTTTGCGCCGACGCCAGCAGCACTTGCGAGATAGTGTATTTGCTGCTTAAAGATTCAGGTTTGATAGACGCGGGTATTGCGCAAGATTTGTATATGGGGATCTCTACCGATACAGGACATTTTCGCCACAGTAATACAAAACCAAACACGTTGCTTGCTGCGGCACAGCTTTTGGAATTCGATTTTGATGCCGTTAAGTTAGTGGACAATCTTTATCGTAACAACACGGTGGAAAAAATGCGTTTAATAGGACTTGCTCTTAACAAAATGCACTATTATTGCGATGAAAAAGTCGCCGTAATAGCATTATCTCAACGTGATCTAAAAGAATGCGGCTGCGTAATGGCGGACACCGAGGGGATAATCGACTATCCCATGTCTGTAGGTTCGGTCGTGGTTGCAGTGTGCATGACTCAGCAGTCTTCACTAAGTTTTAAGGTGAGTTTTCGTTCCAAAGGACCTAACGTCGCGAAAATTGCAGGAAAATTCGGCGGCGGCGGGCATGTTTTGGCGGCGGGATGCGTCGTAAACGGCGATTTTAATTCGTGTGTGGCAAAAGTAGTTAAAGCAGTTTCGGAAGATATGTTATGAACGGAATCATAAACGTATACAAAGAACCCGGATGTACAAGCCAGCATGTCGTAAGCGCTATACGAAAGATTTTTTCTACGAAAGCCGTAGGGCATATGGGCACTCTCGATCCTCAAGGGGAAGGTGTTCTGCCGGTGGGCATAGGCAAAGCTACAAGATTATTTGATTTATTATTGAGCAAAGACAAGGTTTACGAGGCGGTGTTTAAGTTCGGATACGAAACCGACACTTTGGATAAGGACGGCATAATTGTAAAAACAAGCGATGTGCTGCCCACGGAAAATCAAATTATAGAAGCTGCCCGAAAATTTATCGGCAAAATAAACCAGGTGCCGCCACGATACAGTGCTAAAAACATCAACGGTGTACGTGCATATGATTTGGCTCGGAGGGGTAAAGAAGTCAATCTGCAACCCGCTAGCGTGGAAATTTTCGATTTTACATTGCTTAGGCAGGTGGGTGAAGACGAATATCTGTTTAGAATATGCTGCTCATCCGGAACATACATAAGAAGTCTATGCCGTGATATTGCAGCGCAACTGGGAACCGCCGCCACAATGACGGCGATAAAGAGGACGAGAAGCGGCAGGTTTTCTATTGACGACGCAAAGACGCTCGATCAGATATCAGAAATGGGCGAAAGCGCAATTATTCCGGTCGAAAACGTTCTTGCGGATATGCCGCGTGAGGACTTTCCCGTAAAAATGTATAAACAGATTTTATGCGGCGTTAGTTTTCCGTTTGTAAGCAAATATGATTTATTTACAGTGTATTGTAACGGAGAATTTTTCGGAGTGGGGACCACCACGCCGGAAGGAATGTTTAGGATAAAAACGTATTTGAAGGATTAGATATGTCGGTACTTTTTGACAAACAAATTATTGCGCTGGGCTTTTTTGATTGCGTTCACATGGCGCACAGAAAAATACTTGAAACGGCGCGTCAAGCGGCTTTGAGCATGGGTGTAAAAAGTGCGGCAATCACATTTACCGGCAACATCAAAACTATGCCGGTCGTATATGATTATGATGAACGCGTCAAGCTGTTATCGGAATTATGCGACAACCTGATTTCTTTTGAGTTCAGCGACGACTTTAAATCAATGTCCGCCGAAGATTTTTTGATGTTACTGATAAATAAGTATAATGCAGTAGGCTTTGTGTGCGGTTATGACTATACATTTGGCAAAAACGCTGCCGGAAACAGTGCGTTTTTATCGGCTTTTGCCAAGGAGCACAATTTTTTCTGCAGCATAGAAGTGCCGTTATATTGCGACGGAGAACCTGTATCGTCGACTAAAATCAAACATTTGCTATCCGAAGGCAATATAGTCGCTGCCAATAAACTGCTGGTAAAACCGTATCATATTACGCAGCGCGTCGTCCACGGTCGCGGACAAGGGCATTTATTTGGTTTTCCTACAATCAATTTTCTTCCGAAAAACAATGTTTTACTGCCAAAATACGGTGTCTATAGTACTATGTCTGACATAAACGGCAAATTATATTGTTCGGTTACCAATATAGGCAATAAGCCGACGTTCGGTGACGACGTAGTTTCGATCGAAACGTTTGTCGACGGTTTTTCGGGCAGTGTTTACGACAGTAATGTTACTATAATCTTTAAGGATCGTCTTAGAGAAATAAAAAAATTCGACAATGCTAGTCAGCTAAAACAGCAAATATTCGAGGATATCAGGAGAAGTAAATTATGTTGCGAATAGGACCTTCGGGCAATTCGGTCACTTTCTATTCCACCGGTCACAAACATACCATTGAGGCTCCCGAGTGGCTGCATTCTATAGGATTGAACGCGTATGAGTATTCATTCGGCCGCGGTATTACCTTAAAAGAAGATACGGCAAAAAGCATAGGCGAGCAGGCCAAGATATATGATGTTCAAATATCCGTTCACGCGCCGTATTACATAAATTTTGCCAACACTTCGCCGGATATGATAGATAAATCGATTGATTACGTCGAGCGATCGGTAATGTTTTCTAAGCTGTTCGGCGGCAACAGAACGGTTTTCCACACGGCTACCTGCGGCAAAATGCAGCGTGCCGACGCGGTGGCGCTCGCGTCCGATAATCTCGATAAATTACTGAACCGGTTGGAGAGCGTTTTTCCGCAGGGAGATTACATAATCTGCCCCGAAACGATGGGTAAAATCCAGCAAATAGGCACGGTGGAAGAGGTGGTGGAATTTTGCAAAAAAAGCGAAAAAATGATACCGTGTTTTGATTTCGGCCACATAAATTCATACACTCACGGCGGAATTAAAGGCGAGGATGATTATAGACGAATTATTGATTACGCGCTGGATCAGTTGGGCGAGCGCGCTAAATATCTTCATATACATTTTTCCAAGATTATGTACGGCGCCGGCGGAGAGATAAAGCACCTTACTTTTGAAGATAACGTTTACGGGCCGGAGTATGAGCCGTTGGCAAAAGTAATAGACGGGTATCAACTGTCGCCGGTTATTATTTGCGAATCGAGAGACGTAATGAGCGACGATGCATTAAAAATTAAAAATTGCCACAAAAACACTTAACTTTTTGTAAAATATATGTTAAAATATCAGCAAGGAGATTTTAGTATGGCTGAAAATACAAGAGCATTAGTATTGTTCGATGAAAAAAACAGATTTTATTACACGTCATTTTTGTCTTCTTTTGGCTGCGTAATCGTTTGCGAAAACAAAAAGTATTTCATTACGGATAAACGATATGTTACCGACGCGGCAAAACAGAGCGTAGGCTGCGAGGTTATTCCGTTGGGCGAAGACGGTCTTTACGCCGACGTCAAAAAGCTTTTGGAGGCATTAAATGTCAAAAAGGTCGGATATGAAAGCAAAACGTTGAGTGTAGCCGAATTTAATCGTCTGCGCGAAACGCTGGCCGGATATGAATTTGAGCCGGCTGACGACGAAATTGCTGATGCGCAGGTCATAAAACGCCAGGACGAAATCGATAAAATCGCAAAAGCCGAGTGGATAACACAAAAGGCACTTTTGAACGTCATTCCGAAAATAAAACCCGGCGTTACGGAAAAAACCGTCGCAGCGGAAATTGTGTATCAGATGATGCTGCTGGGCGCGGAATGCCCTTCTTTTGACAGCATAGTCTGCTTCGGAGCTAATTCCGCTTGTCCGCATCATAAACCCGGCGACGATAAACTCGAAAAGAACGATATAATTCTCATCGATATCGGCGCCAAATACCATGGATATTGCGGCGATTTGACCAGAACGTTTTGCATTGGTAAGCCGTCGCCCGAGTTCGAACGCATGCACAGGACGGTAAAGGCGGCTCAGGAGTTTGCTCTCGAGCGCATAAAAGCGGGCGTTTCGTGCCGTTACGTTGATACGATCGTTCGCGAGTATTTTGCTGCAAACGGTTTCAAAAACGAGTTCACTCACTCATTGGGACACGGAGTAGGCGTAAATATTCACGAACGCCCCTTCATGGGACCTCGCAGTACCGAAACGTTGCAGGAAAATATGCTCGTTACGGTTGAGCCGGGTGTTTATATCGAAGGCGTCGGCGGAGTGAGAATAGAGGATTTAGTGGTTGTTAAGGAAGAAGGTATCGAAAACCTGGCAACGCTTGCAAATAAAAATATAAATTTTTAGGAGGGCTGTATGATATCAGCAGGAGATTTTAGAAAAGGCGTTACATTTGAAATGGACGGAAAAGTGTACGTAGTTGTCGATTTTCAGCATGTAAAACCCGGTAAAGGCGCGGCTTTTGTGCGTACTAAGATTAAAAACGTAGTTACGGGCCAGGTTTTGGAGCAGACTTTCAATCCTTCGGACAAGTATCCCGTCGCACATATCGAAAGAAAGGATATGCAATATTCTTACACCGACGGAGATCTTTATTATTTTATGGATCTTGAGACTTTCGACATGCTTCCGCTTAACTATGATATAGTAAAAGACGCGATGCAATTCGTAAAAGAGGAAATGATGGTGACGGTACAGCTGTATAACGGCAATGCCTTCAGCGTCGATCCTCCGAATTTTGTCGAACTAACCGTTACGGAAACCGAACCCGGTATTCAGGGTGATACGTCCAAAGCGGGAAACAAACCCGCTGTCTTGGAAACGGGATACCACATTCAGGTACCGTTGTTTATCAACCAGGGCGATAAAATCAGGGTCGATACCCGCACCGGAACATATATGGAACGCGTAAAGTAAAACAATATCAATTATTTTGTTATTAAAAAGGCAGATTTTTATCTGTCTTTTTTTGTTTTTAATAAAATAAAATTAATAATAAAATTATTTCTATTAGTGATGAAATGCTTTTGTTTTTAATATCGGCTTTTTTATCCGGCGGCAATTTTTGCGCATGTTTTGTTTTTAGAAAATCGGCGCAAGAAAAAAGAGACATCGGCGACATTGCCGAAGTGCATTGCAAGCCGGAGCGAAATAAATTATTGTATTTATATACCTATGTTTGTAAAATAAAAATTTTAAAATTACATTAAAACTGAAGATTTTCGCGGGCAAACGGGGCTATTATTATATCGCAATGACAGTTTACATAGAAAATGTGGTAATTGATAATTTTGCTATGACATATCTGATAGCCGATTTGAGTTATAAGATAGGCGGCGTACGCGCTTCGCGGCTGAGAAGTGCGCTGGCGTCGTTTATTGCCACGATAGTCGCAATTTTTTATCCGTTTATACATAATAATTTTGCCTTGTTTGCCGTTAAAGTCATGTTGTACGCCATGCTATCTCTTATTTTGTATTTTAAGAAAAACAAAAAGTCGCTGCCTTTTATTTTTTTGGCGGTAACAGCCGGAATGGGCGGGGGTGTGTTTTTTATTGCTTTTCTTTTGTGCGGAGACGTAAGGCAGGCGCTTTACGGCGCGTACGATATTTCGCCGGGATTGATTGTTTTAGCGGGCTGGGCCTTATATAGGACGGTAAAGGTCGTGAAAATCAAAGTCGAACGAAAAAGGAATATAAAGAATTTTCTGCGCAAAGTTAAAATAACGATAGGAACGTCTTCCGTGTGCGTTGAAGGTCTAATTGACAGCGGCAATGCGGTTTTTGATGAAAAAAGCAC
>USEG01000037.1 GCA_900553555.1 uncultured Clostridia bacterium | reverse complement strand
AAGCCGTAGTCGTAACGTATCGAAAAGCCCATTGCCGGATAGTTTTCCGAGGCGAGACTGTCCATAAAGCAAGCGGCAAGCCTGCCCAGTCCGCCGTTACCCAATCCGGCGTCGGATTCCATGTCGTACAGCTGGTCGAGCGTCATGCCGGCCTCGTTTACTATCTTTTCGACAATGTCGGTAAGTCCGAGATTGTACAGGTTGTTTTTTAAGCTTCGCCCAATCAAAAACTCCATGCACAGGTAGTAAACGCGCTTGCTGCCCGTCTTGCGCACCTGCTGGTTAAAGTCCTGCTTTTTTTTGAGCAGAATATCTCTAAGCACAAGCGCCACCGCTTTGTACATGATAAGCGGCGTTGCGTTTTGATATGTCGTAGCATAATATTTTGTCAGTTTGTCTGCTATAGCGTCTTTAAGCGACGCCTGTGTAAGTTGCATTATGTGGTCCTCCGAGGTAGTCCATAATTCACATAATTTTCCACCGTTACCATAATATATGTAAATTATTTCTTTTGCTTGAAAGTTTTACGCCCCAGGCGGCAAAATTTTTTGACGATGGGAATATTCGACAGGCAATTTGTCAGAACATCTCGTCGTAAAACGCCTGATACGCCTTGGCGCTGTTGTTCCAGCTGAAATCGCACTCCACCGTTCTTTGGCGCAGTTCTTTCCATATATCGCCGTAAACATAGTACAGACCCACCGCTCTTTGAACGGCGTAAATAAGTTCGCCCGCGTTTACGCCGCCGAAGACAAAGCCGTTGCCGCTGTGTCCGTCGCCGCAATCGATGATGGAATCTTTAAGGCCGCCCGTCGAGCGTACAACGGGCACCGTGCCGTAACGCAGCGCTATCATCTGGCTTAAACCGCACGGTTCGGACAAACTGGGCATGAGAAAGATATCCGCCGCGGCATAAATCTTCTGAGCCAGATCCTTGTTGAACGTAATGGCCGCATGGACGCGGTTGCCGTAAAGATTTTGCATATGTCTGAAAAAGTTTTCGTGATCGGCGTCGCCCGTGCCCAGCAGCACAAACTGCGCTCCGCTGTTCATTATGTCGTTAAACGCGCTGCGCACCAGTCCTATTCCCTTGTGGTTGACAAGTCGCGTGATCATGGCGATGAGCGGCGCGCCGGGGTCGACGTTTAGACCCAGCATCTGCTGCAATTGCGTCTTGTTTTCCGCCTTTTTGTCCAGATGGTCGGCGTCGTAATTGACGAAAAGCGACTTATTGGTAGCCGGATTGTAGACGTCGTAATCTATGCCGTTGAGTATTCCGCGCAGCTTGTATGAATTTTTGTTGAGAATGTCTTCCAGCCCGTGCGCGTACTGAGGAGAACATATTTCCTTCGCGTAAGTGGGACTGACCGTCGAGACGAAATCGGAATAGTCGATGGCGCCTTTCATGAGATTGATGCAGCCGTGCCAGTCAAGCGACATATATTCGTTTTTGGATATGCCGAACAAGTCTTCGATTATTTCGGGCGCAAACTGGCCTTGATATTCGATATTGTGGATGGTAAACACCGTGCGTATATTGTTGTATCCCACTTTGTACATATAATACAGCTTGTAATAGATGGGAACAAGCGCCGTATGCCAGTCGTGGCAGTGCAGCACGTCGACGGTAAAATCCAGCATGGGCAGCAACTCTAGCACCGCACGCGAGAAAAACGCAAAGCGTTCGCCGTCGTCGCCGTACCCGTACAGAGAATTGCGCTTAAAATAATATTCGTTGTCCACAAAATAATATACCACGCCGTTTTCTTCCAGTCTGAAAAGTCCGCAGTATTGCATACGCCATGCAAGCGGCACATAGATATTGCCGATGTAATGCATCTTCGAACGCGTTTCGGCACCTACGCTTTCATACAGCGGCAAAATAACTCGTGCGTCATATTTTCCCAGCTGGTTTATTTTCTTGGGCAGAGAGCCTATAACCTCGCCCAGTCCGCCCGTTCCCGCATACGGGAAAGCCTCGCTTGCAACAAACAGAATGCCCTTTTTGGCGGGCTGTTCCTCCGGGACGGATTCGACTATTATGTCGGCTTCGATTGTGCTGACGCCGGACGCTTTTTTCTGTTCTTTCGCGGCGGCGGCCTTTTGAGTTTTCTTTTTTTCGGGAGATTTCTGTTCCGGTTTTGATTTATCTGCCGCGGCGGTCGCTTTGGCGGACTTCGTCTTTGTCACTTTGGCGGCGGATGCCGTCTTTTTTCTTTCGCTTACCGTTGCCTTTTCTTTTTCCGTTGGCATAATTCAACTCTCCTTATAATTATTTTTCGTCGCAGTTTAGTGCTATCATATTACCGATCCTTCGCAAATAAAGCTGGGGTGCGTATCGTGGCCGCTTAAAAATCTGTTTTCGAGCACGCGCACATTTTTATCGGTAATAACGCAGTTTATGCGACTGTTTTCGCCCACTTCGGTGTTCTGGAACAAAATGGAATTGCGTATTATGGCGCCCTTTGCCACTCTTACGCCGCGGAACAATATCGACCCTTCCACCGTGCCTTCGATAACGCAGCCGTCGGCTATAAGCGAATTTTTGATTTTTGCGGTGGAAGTGATTTTGCACGGCGCGCTGTCGCGTACGCTGGTGTAAATATGGTTGCCGCTTTTGCGGAACAATTCGTCGCGTACATCTTTATTCAACAGTTCCATCGAATGTTTATAGTAATTGCCCAAGCTGTCTATGCTGGCAAAATATGCTTTTAGTTCGTAACCGTAAATTTTGTAAATGTCCGTGCCTCTTATCAGCACATCGCGGGAAAAGCTCTTGTATCCCAGCTCTTCGGCGTTGTCTATTATTTTGAGCAGAAAATCGCGGTTTATCACCAATATATTGACAAACACCGATACGGTGCCGGTATTGTTGGCGGAATTGACGACTTTTTTTACTCTGCCGTCGTCATCGACGGTGATACGCGTGCGCATTTTTGTGTCGACGGCTTCTCCGAACTGCCTCTTGCGGTATACAACGGTAATTTCGGCGCCCTTTTTTTCATGATAGTCCACCACTTCCGAAAAATCCATGTTGCACACATTGTCGCAGTCGGACATCACCACATATTTTTCGGTTCTGTCGCGCAGATAATAGGCGACGTTGGATATTGCCTCGAAACGCGACGAATAGAGCTTTGTGGACTCGCTGCCGAAGGGCGGCAAAAACGTAAGACCGCCGTTTTTACGCGACAAATCCCAGCTTTTGCCGGAGCCTATGTGATTCATAAGCGAATAAAAATTGTATTTTGTTATTACTCCTACGTTTATTATGCCCGAATTGACCATGTTGGACAGCACAAAATCTATTATGCGGTATCGTCCGCCGAAAGGTACCGACGCCAGCGTGCGCTTTGCGGATAATTCGTTTACTTCCTTGCCGTGAATGTTGCTGAAAATAATACCCACTGTTCTTGCCATAATTATTTCTCCACTATTTCCCCGCTTTTAATAACCGAGCCTTTTTCGATGACGCAGCCCCGTCCTATCAAAGCTATTTTATACTTGTTGGAATTTTCGTCGCCGATGACGACGTTGTCCTCTATAGTAACGTTTTCGTCCACTATGCCATAACTTATGCGCACATTCTTTCCTATCTGAACGTCGCGCATTATTATGCTGTTTTCAATAACGCTGCCTTCGCCGACGGTGACGTTTTCGGATATCACGCTGCCCAAAATCGTACCGTTTATCTCGCATCCGGTGGTGATAAGCGAATGTTCTACCGACGACTGCTCACCGAAATAAGTGGGCGGAAGCGGCTCGTTGCGCGAATAAATCTTCATCTCCGGCTCGTTCAGATTCATGGATGGCGGCGTCGCCAGAAGGTCCATGTTGGCCTCCCACAACGATGTAATGGTGCCCACGTCCTTCCAATATCCGTCAAAGCGGTATGCATACATGGCAAAACCGTGTTTAAGCATATACGGGATGACGTCCTTTCCGAAATCTCCCGACGAGGAAGCGTCGTTTTCATCGCGGATAAGCTGTTGCCGCAGCACTTCTTTTTTGAATATGTAGATGCCCATCGACGCAAGCGTTGACTTTGGATGGGCGGGCTTTTCTTCAAATTCGGTTATTCTGTCGTTTTCGTCTACAGACATTATGCCGAAACGGCATGCTTCTTCCCACGGAACTTCCATAACAGCAATAGTGCAGTCTGCCTGTTTTTCCTTATGGAATTCCAGCATCTTGGAATAGTCCATTTTGTAGATGTGGTCGCCGCTGAGTATCAAGACGTGGTCGCTGTCATACTTGTCCAAAAAATTGAGATTTTGATAAATGGCGTTTGCCGTACCTTTGTACCAGAGCGAGCCTTGTTTTGCCTGATAGGGCTGCAGCGTGTATACGCCGCCCTGCATGCGGTCCAGATCCCAAGGCTTTCCGTCGCCTATATACTCGTTGAGCATAAGCGGTTCATATTGCGTAAGAACGCCCACGGTGTCTATCCCTGAATTTGTGCAGTTGCTGAGCGGAAAATCGATTATACGGTATTTTGCGCCGAACGAAACCGCCGGTTTTGCCACCTTGCCCGTAAGCGCATACAATCTTGTCCCCTGCCCGCCGGCAAGCAACATAGCAACGCACTTTTTCTTCTTCATCATTTTGCCTCCTTTTCTTTGAGAAGAATAACGTTATCCCTTATCATATATATTCCCGACATGGGTTTTATATCCAAAGTCATGCTGTTGTCAAACCCGTGCGAAGGTTTTTTAACGGTCTGATGTTTTTTACGCCCCTTCTTCCATCCCGTCCAGTCGGAAGCGAGAATTTCCGAATACCTGCCCGCCGGACAGCCGAAACGGTACTTACGATATTCGCACGGCGAAAAATTGAACGCGCCTATAAGGTAGCTGTTTTTGCCGTCGGTGCGCGCGTATATGATGACGTTGTCGTCTCTGTCGTCCACAATGAGCCACTCGAAACCGGAATAATCGCAGTCTCTCGCCCACAATGCCGGCGTCTTGACGTAGATATCGTTGAGCGTGGCAAAAAATTTGCGCGACGATTCGTGCATGGGAAAATCCAGCAGCATCCAGTCCAGCTGCTTTTGGTAGTCCCACTCTATAAACTGCGCGAATTCCGTGCCCATAAAAACAAGCTTTTTGCCCGGATGAGCAAACATATTCATGAGAAAATTGCGGTACCCGGCAAACTTCATGCCGTAATCGCCCGGCATTTTGTTGAGCAGCGAACCCTTTCCGTGCACCACTTCGTCGTGGCTTATCGGAAGAATGTAATTTTCGCTGAACGCGTATGTGATACTGAAAGTAAGATTATTGTGCATCGCCGAACGGTACACGGGATCGGCTTTCGCATAGGACAGCATATCGTTCATCCATCCCATGTTCCATTTGAAGTTAAAGCCCAGCCCGCCGTCGGACACAGGTTTTGTCACCTTGGGCCAGGCGGTGGATTCTTCCGCTATCATCATGGTCTTGGGGTGATGCGCAAAGACATACGTGTTGAGTTTTTGCAAAAACGCGACCGCTTCTTCGTTTTCCTTGCCGCCTTTGCGGTTGGGCAGCCAGTTGTCGCCGCGGCCGTAATCGAGATAAAGCATGCTCGCCACGGCGTCGACGCGCAGTCCGTCCACATGGTATACGTCCAGCCACATCATTGCGTTGGAACACAAAAACGTCTGCACTTCCCCTTTGCCGTAATCGAAACAGCGCGTGCCCCACTCCTTAAATTCCTTGCGCGGCTCGATAGACGGTTCGTAAAGCGGTTCGCCGTCAAAGTCGATAAGCCCCGGCGCGTCTTTTGAAAAATGACCCGGCACCCAGTCTATTATCAGTCCTATCCCGGCGGAATGTAATTTTTCGACGAGATAACCGAAATCTTCCGGCGTGCCGTAACGCGACGTCGGCGCATAATAATTTACTATCTGGTATCCCCAGCTGCCGTCGTAAGGATGTTCGGCGACGCCCATGAGTTCGAGATGCGTAAACTTCATCTCCTTGAGATACGGAACTATCGCGTCGGCAAAATCGCGGTACGAATATACGTTTCCGTCGTCGTGGCGGCGCCATGAACCGATGTGCGCTTCGTATATCGATATGGGTGAATTGTAGATATCCTTGTTTTTTAATTTATCGAAGTACTGAGAATCTTTTATTTTAACGCGTCTAAGATCGTACGCTTTGCTGTTGCAGTTGCCGTTTTTTTCGGCATGAACGGCATACGGATCGGCTTTGTATATTATTTCGTCGCCGTTTTTTATCAAAAACTTATGAAACCGCGAGTATTCTCGTCTATCCTTGGAAGTTTCGACGGGCAAATCAAAAAACAATAATAACCTCATAAATTTATTTTGCATGACGCCTCTTTCGGCATTCCAGCCGTTAAATTCCCCTATTACGCTTACGCTGTCTGCGTGCGGAGCCCAAGTCCTGAAAACCGCCTTTCCCGTTTTCTCGTCAAAAACGCACCCCATATACTTGTAAGCATCGTACATCTCGCCTTGGTGAAACTCCGTAACGTAATCTCTGTTTTTCATAAGCATCCCTCTCTTATTGGCCGTTTGTGATGATTTTCTGACTTTATGACAGCGAAAGTTTGTTTTTTTACGCTATTACATTATTGACATTATCATTATACAACATATCCGCGAATTTTTCAATAGGTAAATTTAAATTTTTAGCGAATTTATTAAAAATTTTATCTATATCTTTATAAGACGCTCTTTCTTTCGACTTTTTTCGCCTTTCCGCTGGTAAACGAATACAGGTACATATCGCTTACGGTCTTTTTGAGTATGTCTTCCACCGCGTCCGCGTACAGATTTATTTGACGGACGTATCTGTCCTTTTCTATATTGGCGGCGGAGGACAGCTTGTAGTCCACCAAAAGCGCCTTGTCGCCGTTTACCGCCATAAGGTCAATTCTGCCCTGCACCAGCGATCCGTCGGGAAGATTGTAAACAAAGTCCTGTTCGCGGTATATTTTGCCGCCGAAACTACGGAGAAGTTGTCCCACCCTCCCGTGCGCCGCGATTATTTTACTTCTTTCGTCCCCTTCCAAAGCCGATAATACCTGTTGGTTGGCGCTGCCGTCGATATCGCTAAAAAAGTCTATCTTTTCCATGGCCTTGTGCAAGCGTTCGCCTTTTTCCATAAGTTGTATGTCGCCGTCCGAAACGGTGACCGCGCTGACGCTATCTTCCCCCGCAAGAGACGTAACAGTGGCTTTTATTGCGGCGGAAGTATGCGGATATACATAGTTCATTTGCCGTATTATCGCGCTTACAAGCTGCTCGTCCACCGGACAATTCTCCACGGGCGCAATCTCTTCTTCCTCAAAAACCTTATTCGGCGACGAAACGCAAACGCACTCTTTCGACGCGGGCATGAGCCAGTCCAAAAAGCTGCCGGCCTGCTGGGGAGGACATGATTTCCAGTTGTTGAACGAATAGCAGTAAAGCGCTTTTTCGGCGCGTGTAAGCGCGACATAAAGTATCCGCGACTCTTCTTCTTTGCTTCGCTTTTCAAGACGCAGTGCCGCCGCTTCCGCCATAAAATTGGACCGCAAGGCTCCTGCCGAATCCTTTTTTCCCGTTTTTATACACAAACCGTATTTTTTGTCACAGGTGCAGCGCGAATATACATCCGTCATATTAAATTTCTTATCGCAGTCTATCAAAAACACATACGGAAATTGAAGACCTTTTGACATGTGCACCGTCATTATCTGAAGAGATCCGGACGGAGCGGCGCTTTCGAACTGTCCGCTGTTGCTGTCGAGATACCGGACATAATCGGACACCGTCGCCGCGTTTTTTAGCGACGCCAGATAATCCATATATTTTTCCAGCGTTTCCACTCCCGTGGCACCGCGTTCGGACGCGAGTATTTTTTCGGCATAATGCTTTTCGGCGACTATTCCGCTTATAAGCTCCGTCACGTCCGCGTCGCGAGCCGTTTCGCCGTAACGA